>CAZUAH010000066.1:0-40572 GCA_964617665.1 uncultured Pirellulaceae bacterium | reverse complement strand
AGAACAAGACGATTTACACCGTCATCACCAAACCGGTACGAGCCGGCGAGATCGTGGTTGGGCGCATCCTGGGCTTCTGCGTCATCGGCACCGCTTTGTTGGTGCTGATGTGCGTGTTCAGCTACGGGTTTGTGCGCCGTGGATTGAGCCACCGGCACACCGTCGTCTCGGAAGACGTCGAGAAGATCGCGGACGACGAAGGAGGCGGTTGGAAGGGCGAGACGATTATTCCAGAAGATGCTCTTCGCCGGGAGACGCTTCATCGTCACGAATTCACCGTCGGCGCGGATGGCCTCGGCCAAACCGATACCAAGAAGGATCACTATCACTTTGTCGAGAAGGTTGGCGAAGGCGAAGATGCGGTCTACAAGGTCGGGTCGCCCCAGGGTGCACTGGTGGCTCGAGTGCCTCGCTACGGACAACTCCGCTTCATGGATCGCACGGGCCGGGAAGGCGTGGGCATCAGCGTTGGTAAGGAGTGGAAGTATCGAAAGTATATCGAAGGCGGGTCACTGGCTGCAGCGGTCTGGACTTTTGAGGACATAAGTGAAGATCAGTTTCAGGATTCTCTGCCGTTGGAGATGACCCTTAGCGTCTTCCGAACATACAAGGGCGACATTGTCTCGGGAATTCTAGGGGCGATCACGGTCAAGAACCCCACGACAGGGCTCAGGAGCGAGGAAATCCAGTTCACCGCTACCGAGTTCGTTACGTACTCGCACAGCATTCCACGAAAACTGAAAGCCGTCAGGCCGGACGGAACGGTGGTCGATAGCGATTTGTTCAAGGACCTCGTGGACGAGCAAGGCAATGTCGAGATCTGGGTCCAGTGCCTGGAGAGCTCCCAGTATTTCGGAATGGCTGGGCCTGACGTATATGTGAGGGCAAAAGAGGGCTCGTTTTTCTGGAATTTCGTCAAAGCTCATATCGGCATCTGGCTACAGATGGTCATAGTCATGTGCTTTGGAGTGACGCTGAGCACGTTCCTGAGCGGTGCGGTTGCGATGTTCTCGACGTTCGTCGTGTACATCACAGGATTGTTTAGCGAGTTCATTATGGACGTGGCAACCGGCGAGCAGGTCGGAGGAGGGCCGGTTGAATCCTTCATTCGCATGCTCACGCAGAAGAATGTATCGATCGAATTGGACATCAACCCCGTGGTCGACTGGTTGGTTATGGCAGTCGACCGAGTGCTGATGTTCTTGATGTGGGTGGCTGCCAATGTGCTTCCCGATTTTCGTTCGTTCAACACGTCGCGTTTTGTTTCCGACGGGTTCAACATCGACGCCAATCTCATGGCACAACAGTGCTTGACCGCGGCTGCTTTCGTTCTGGTGTTATCCGTTCTTGGTTACTTTTTCCTGAAATCACGGGAAGTTGCAGGATGAGCCAAAGTATTTCCTTTTGGCGCAAAGTCATCTACGTCGTAGCCATCGCTTTGCTGCTGTTTCCACTGTTCTTGATCGGCCGCCCGGCGTCGCACGACGGCGGGGGGGGGGTCTTGGCGCAACTCCGCCAGGAACACGGTTTGTCTCAGGCCAACTTGGGAGAAATCGATCCGGCCAGCGAGTCGATGAAGCTGGCAACGTTGGGAATGCGAGGGGTCGCGGCGAACCTGCTGTGGCAGAAAGCTTTCGACTACAAGATGCGAGAGGAATGGGACAACTTCTCGGCCACGACGAATCAGATCACGAAACTCCAGCCCAACTACATCATGATCTGGGAGTTCCAAGCGCATAACCTGGCATACAACATCTCTACCGAGTTCGACGACTACCGACACCGGTACCACTGGGTGAAGAAAGGTGTCAGCTTCCTGATCGATGGAACCCACTACAATCGCGAGGACCCACGACTGCTACATTACACGGGTTGGATCGTGGGGCAAAAGATCGGCAGGGCGGACGAGCACGTACAGTTCCGGGAGATGTTCCGTGAAGATGACGACTTCCACGATGAACTGAACACGGAAGTCTACGTCGAGGATGGCGTTGGATACGATGGTCGACCGGACAATTGGCTCGTCAGTCGTCTGTGGTACGTGAGGGCAGAAACCTCCGTGGACGAAGGCGCAACGTGGCAGGGCAAAAACGAGCAACTGTACGACGATGATCCGCTGCGAGGCAAGAGTCCCCTGATTTTCCACAATGACGCGCCCATGTCGTATGTCAACTATGCGTCGACCATCGAAGAAGAAGGGATCCACGGGGATACGGCACGGGAGGCTTGGAGAAAGGCTGACACAGGCTGGAAGAAATTTGGGCAAAGGCCCATTCCGAGCTCGTGGGGCCACGTGATCCGTCTGGGCGAATATGACAATGTGCGAGAGGGAATCACCCGTTTGCGCGAGCGATTGGACGAGATGGCGCCCGGCGTGCGAGAACAGGTCAAGAAGGAGAAGATCGCGGAATTGCCGAAGGAACACCAAGATGCACTGAATACACCAGAAGAGGAGTTGGACCAGGATACGTACATGCGACAGTTCGACGCCATACAGAGGTCGAGACCAACGCACAGTGAGGTGGCCGAGCGTGCTCCGGAAGCTATCCGCGAAAAAGCCATCAGACTGGCCGCGCGACTTGAGGATCAGGAACTCCTCTCGTCGCGGATTGCTCACTACCGTAGCATCATCAACTTTGACTACTGGGCAATCCGATGCGAAGCCGAGCAGACGTTGATCGCCGTCAAAGCGCGGGAGTGCATTTACAATGCCAGGAAATCCGAGGACAAGGTTGAACCGGAGCAGGCCTGCGAGGCGTACGAGGAGGCTTGGGGGCTGTGGCGTGAGGTATACGACAAGTATCCCAGGCTGAAAGATGACGTAGAAGCGGGCGAGTTGGTGAAATCGATCAAGAGGTATCGGCGATTGCTGCAGGCATTGGACAGGGATCTGCCGGAAGACTTCGTCCTACGCGACATGTTGGAAGGGAAGGAGGAATTCGCCGACTTGTACGGGTCCGGCGAGCATGAGCATGAAGGCGAGTCGGACACAACGGAATCGGACGCCGCGAAACCCGACGACTCGACAGATGCGGAGCCAGCGAAACCGGAGTCGGACACCGCGGAATCGGATGCCACAGAAGAGGAAAGCGAATCCACTGACAGCCCGGACGGCGATGATTCTCCGCCCCCTGACGCGACCAGCGAGCCAGCACCCGAAACCGATCCGAAGCCGTAGCGACCGCACCTTTACGGCTGTGGCCATCGAAGAATCAACAGTAAGCCCTCTAACCTTGCGGCTAGCACTTCGTTTCAAGTCGCTTCTGCGGCGATATTCTTTGTTTTGACCGCGCTGTCTTGGCGTACGCTTTCAGCTAAGATGTCCTGAAGAAGATCGGGTTCTTCACGGATTATCGGGGGCCATAGACGACAGGGTGGCCGGGGCTGGACTGAGCGCAGCGAAGGAAGCCCCGGGGTTTCGCTCGTACCTCGCTCCAACCTCGGCCACCCCCGAAATATCGTGAAGAACCGAAGATCGTCCGCTGCACGAGCCTCGCGTGGACGACTCGACTGTGGCGGGATAGGCGTATCGCATCGAGGTTGGAATGAATCGCTGGTTGATCGTAATCGTGGTTGTCTCCGTCGCACTGGTCGGCGGCTTCGCCTACTGGTACGTCACGGCCGGCATGCCGGTTCAGGCGGCGCGGGTCCAGCGAGGTGAGGTTGAGGAATACGTCGACGAACGCGGCAAGACGCGTCTTTCGCATATCTACGACGTCACGATGCCGTTTGCCGGTCGGATCGACAAGATCGACTTGTCCGAGGGAGATGCGGTAGAAACCGGACAAATCGTTGCACAGGTTGTCGCCAGCGATCTGACTTACGAAGTGGCTGAAGCGCAAGCCGTGGTCGACCGTTTGCAGGCGGCCATTGACGAAAAGGAAGATCACTCAGTCGAACGTCGGGCGCTAGAGCAGACTGAGGAGATTGTCAATTCGATGGAGTCTGCCGCGGCCGCGGCAGACGCACAAACAGCGGCTAGCAAGAAACGAATGGAATATGACTTGGCCTTCTGGAGGAGAACAGTTGGGTTGCAGGAAAAGAACGCCAGGACGGCGGAGGAGGTCGAGTTAGCCCAGCTTGAGTCGGTGGAAAGCGGCGTCAAGCACCAACAGAGCGTTCTTATCTCGAAGTCGATGCATTTCATGTTGGATGCCACGAAATTGCTGCCCAAACTCATCGGAGAGTACATCACGCACAAGGGTCTCGGCAGCGTTGTTCTGGAGAAACAGAAGGCGGAAGCAAACGCTCGCCTGCAGCAGATACTCAAACGTCAAGAGCGAGGCACCATGAAAAGCCCGATCGACGGCGTAGTGCTGGCGAAGACGGTCGACGACGAGCAGTTCGTGCAGGCCGGAACCGTCCTACTGAGAATCGGGCGTCCTGCTGACCTGGAGGTCGAAGCGGATATTCTCAGCCGGGACGCGACGCGCATTCGCGAGAAAGCGATTGCGAGCGTCTACGGTCTCACCACGGGATCAGAAACGGATCATAGCGTTCCGGGCTCCGTGCATCGCGTCTATCCTCAGGCATTCACAAAGATCAGTTCGCTGGGCGTTGAACAGCAGCGAGTCAAGGTGATAGTGCGTCTCGCCGCCACGGAAGTGCAGCAACTGCGAGAATTAGGCGTGGGAGCAGACTACCGGGTCCGAGTGCGGGTTTTCACGGACCATCACACTGAGGCATTGGTGGTGCCGCGATCGGCAATGTTCCGCGGTGCCGATGGCGGTTGGCAGGTATTTGCCGTGGCCAACGGAACGGCCCGCCTGCGAGACGTGACGGTCGGCTTGATGAACGACCAGCATGTGGAGATCATCGACGGGTTAGAGCAGGACGAGTTGGTCATCCTTGCCCCGGAAAACGATTTGGTAGACGGTATCCGAGTCAAGGCGAGGACAAAATGAGCGTTCCTCAAGTGGTCATTGTTGGCAGACCTAATGTCGGCAAGTCAAGCGTCTTCAACTGGTTGGCGGGTCGGCGTCTGGCGATTGTGGACGATGTGGCTGGCGTTACTCGCGATAGGATGACGCACACAATCGAGCACGATGACAGCCGGTTTGACTTGGTGGACACCGGCGGGATCGGCATCAACGACGTCGACGATCTGACAACGGAAATCGAAGACCAGATCGCTATCGCCATGAGTGAAGCGGATGTGATCCTGTTCGTCGTGGACGTGCGCAGCGGACTGGCTACGTTGGACGAAGAGGTTGCTCGCCGGCTGCGTGGAATCGAAACCCCGGTGATTTTCGTCGCCAACAAGACGGACGCCGATACGTTGGATCCGCTGGCGGACGAGTTCTTTCGCCTGGGCGTGAAAGAGATCATTCGCGTTAGTGCCCTACAGAACCGCAACAAGCGAAGTCTCCTGGATGCGGTTGTTGCGGTTTTGCCGGCCGTTGACGAATCGGAGCAAAGCGAACCGGAAATGAAGGTCACGATCGTCGGCAAACGTAACGTCGGCAAGAGCACTTTCATCAACACGCTGGTTCAGACAGAGCGGATGATCGTCAGCGAGGTGCCGGGAACGACGCGAGACAGCGTGGACGTGCGCTTCGAGTTGGATGGCAAAACCTTCCTCGCCATCGACACACCCGGCGTGCGAAAGAGAAAGAGCATCCGCCAGGACATCGAGTACTACGGCCTGCACCGCGCCCAACGCAGCATCCGCCGGGCCGACGTTGTGTTGTTGTTCTTCGATGCGGGTCATCGGATCAGCCAAGTCGACAAGCAGCTGTGCAAGTACATCGAAGACAACCTGAAACCGTGCGTCTTTGTCGTGAACAAATGGGACTTGATGGCAGGCGAGTTGCCAACAGAGCGTTGGGCCGACTATCTGCGCGATACGTTCCCCACCATGTGGCACGTGCCGATCGCCTTCATCACGGGAGAGAGCGGCAAGAATGTCAAGAAGCTGCTGAATCATGCGCAGATGCTCTTCAAGCAATCCCGCGAACGAATCAACACCGGCGAATTGAATCGTCTGATTCGACGGGCGCTTGACCACCACCCGCCGCCTCTCTTCCGCAATCGAAGGCCGAAGATCTTCTACGCCACGCAGCTCGCGGTACAGCCTCCGACGATCGTCTTGAAGTGCACCAACCCCAAAGCGTTTTCGCCGTCGTATAAGCGATACTTGCTGGGCGTTCTGCGCGATCAGCTCGAATTCGGCGAAGTTCCAATCAAATTGCGTTTCGAGAAACGGTCTCACGACGACGAGCGAGAAAAGGCGAATGCGTGAGAGACGGAAGACGTGACCGAATCCTCAATACAGAAGGCGTCGCCACCAGCCGTGTTGTGTGCGCTAGCCGCAGGCGCCGCCTTCATTTGTGTGATTGCGCCGTCAGCGGTCGAACACGCTGACTCCGGCTTCATTGTTGGGACCGTGTTTGGCCTTTTTCTCGGGTTCAACGCTGTGCCCATCATTTGGTCCGTGGTGGGACCGGGAGGTCTGTTGCTGCGTGTCTCGATCTGTTTCTTGGTGGTGTTCATATTCTTCTTTAACTTCGTCGTGGGTTTCATCATCGTCGAAGGAGGGGCGGGCTCCTTCGAGGATTACCTGCAACTGTTCGGTATGCTACCTCTAATCTTCCTCGCCGTTCAGGTACCGTTTGCCGTGATGAGAATGGTGACTGGATGGCGAATTTGGAGCGCTCGACTTGGCCGAGTTGAAGAAAGGCATCCAGGACGTCAATTCGGCATCGCACAGTTGCTATTGGTCACAACGTTTGTCGCGTTTGCGTTGGCGATGGCCCGTTGGTCGTTGTACGATGAGGGCGTTCTCCCCTGGGCTGCGATGCTGCTGCAGCTGGGGATCCTCCTTGTATGGATTTCGCTTGTCGGGCTCCCTTGTCTGTGGACGGTGTTTCGCGTTCGCAAACTGTCGAATAGCGCATTGATCAACACCGTGCACGCTGGGCTATCGACACTGGCGTTCATCGTTGTTGGGCAGATCCTAAGTCGTGGCTCCGCAGGACCGGATATCATCACATTTGCCATCGGGCTACACGGATCTATCTTCACCGTTTTGTGGACCGGGCTCGCAACCATCCGATGGCTTGGCTACAGCTTGGGCCCTCGTCAGGAGCCGACTAACCGATTCGATCGGAATGGCGTAGGCCCTGCGTCAGACGGCGAAAGTGCACAAGATGTTTCTATGTAACGACTTACGCTCTTTTGTCTGTCCTAAAGACGGTCGTATCAAACAACGAAGCTAGACTATCTTCCTTGTTTTACCTATGTTTCTCAATTAATATCGCATAATTGACTAGGTTTACGAAATGCAACACGCTGGGCACGGTCCCCGTTCCCATGTCGGTTTGGGGCAAGTGTGTCTTCGCGTGGACTTTCCAGGGACAAATTAGACGGTCCGCACGCGTATCAGGGGCTTTGCAGACGAGGGAAACAAATGGCTTTGCGAAAATACCGTGTCTTCGTGTTGTTGTTGGGAGCTGTGTGCCTGAGTGCAACCAGCGCGTTCGCCCAGCAGGGTAACGGCGTGGTCGTGGACGCGGACGGCGTTTTTCGCACGCGCGTATTCTTCGACCCAACCGGTCAACTCACTCGACAGCGGCTCGCGGCGGCCCGAGCAGCGCTCGCTCCTGATTTGGCCCGCCCCAGCAAGTCGCGCAAGATTTCCTTGACGCGTCTGGAAGCCGCCATTGCGGCTCAGTTGGCTACGGGGCAGGGTATCACTGACGACATGAAATACCTGGTCGGCATGACGCGAATTCGCAATGTGTTCTTCTACCCAGAGACGGGCGACATCGTCATCGCTGGGCCTGCGGAAGGCTACATGCCGAACATCGCTGGCCGAGTCGTGGGGATGCACACGGGCCGTGCCGTGTTGGAGCTGCAGGACTTGGTCGCTGCGTTACGGGCATTCCCGCCAACCGGCGAGCAGACTCAGACGCTGGTCGTGTCGATTGACCCGACACAAGAAGGACTGGCGAAAATGCAACAGTTCCTACTCGCCATCAGAGGTCAAGTCACGCCGCGCGACGCGGGACGGATCGCAGCCGGTTTGAAAGAGAACTTGGGACTGCAGAACGTCCGTATCGAAGGTATCTCGCCAAAGACGCACTTCGCGCAGGTCATGCTGGAAGCTGACTATCGTATGAAGATGATCGGCATCGGCCTGGAGAAGCCCGCCGTGAAGATCACAAGCTACGTGGCCCGAGCCAACCCGCGAAGCGTAGCTCGGAACGCACTCCAACGTTGGTACTTCACCCCCAACTACGATTGCGTACGCGTTAGTGAAGACCAACTCGCGATGGAGTTGGAGGGCGATGGCGTCAAGTTGATCGGCGAAGATCAATTGGTCCAGGCGCAGGGCGGACGAGTGGTCACCGGACAAGTGGATCGAGCCAGCCGGACGTTCGTCAACGAATTCACGACGAAGTATGGACAGTTGGCGGCCAAAGAACCGGTCTACGCCCAGCTTCGCAATCTGATCGACATGGCTATCGCCGCGGCCTTCATTCAACGCTCCGACTACTACGGCCAAGCCGGCTGGGGCATGGAAACGCTGGGCAATGAAGATCAGTTCCCAATTGAGACCTTTACCGAGCCGACGCAAGTCGAAACGGCCGTGAACGCCATTTGGAAAGGCAACACGCTGATGACGCCCGTCGGCGGCGGCGTCAGAATTCAGCCGTTGCTGGCATTGGCAACCGATCAAATCAAGCTAGACGAAGAAGGCGAACTGAAAGAGCTACGAGTCCAGGCCGAGATCGAAAACCTGGCCAAAGACCAGTGGTGGTGGGACTAGGCGTCAGAAAGAGGCTGAGAGTCACAGAGAGAGGAAGGCGAGCAGTCGTCTTCCTTTTCTCATGCGCGTGCCGCCCACCGAAGCGTGGGAAGAAGCCTTGAGCGGGCTTTCCTGCCAACAACGGCAACGCATCGAATCGCCGGATTTTTGCGAAACACTACAACGGCACATCGGCCGTCGATTCCTGCTGCTGAAGTGACTGAGTGGTGCCAACGGGCCTCTACTGTATCTCCTCCCACTTGCCGACATGCGCGGTCGACGTAAGTAACGGTGTATCCACGTTTGGATCTGAAGGGGCAGATCAGGCAAGCGGCTGAAGACTTGCTCGACCCCACAGGAAGCAGTAGTATTGAGTTTAAGCTAGGAAGGCTCACGTGTTTTTGCGACACGGATGTCAGACAAAACATATGTTGGGCGATCAATTCTTCGCATGTGGTTACGCTTCAAACGACGCATCGTAGGCCTCATCGGGTTGGCGATAATCGCGTGCTCGATTCTCGCGACGTGCAAGTTGCTTGTAGGCGAAAGGTTCACGGGTTCTTGGGACTCCTGGTTGTTGTGGGTCGCCGTAGGGATACTGTTCTGCCTTGGTTGCTTTACTACCCACATTGCATTTCGTGGTTCCGATCAGGACATCGACGACTTCAATTTGTCGCCGTAACAATGCCCGCCCGCAGAGATTCGCCATCCGTGGCGAATACGCCGTTGCCTGTGAAGGTCTGGACAGTAACAATGTTTCTCAAGCATGTCCGGAAGACTTGACGGATGGTTCGTCGGCGACGGCTGTGCGAACCCGTTGTGTGCCCCTGGCTGGCTAGAGCGTTTGGGTGTCTCGGTCACCACGAATCACGCGAACGATCTCAACGACTTCATCTGTACGCCTGAAGAATATCACGTAACTCCCGACGTAGGTTGACCGGATGTTCTCGCCTAATTCTGGGCGCCGGTCCCCGATGTCGGGATGCCTTGCTGCGAAGCGGCACTTCTCCCGAATCTTGGCAACCCATTGTCGCGCCGCGATGGGTTTGTCTTGGGCGATGAATCGTGCAATTTGCTTCAAATCGTCTCTTGACGCTTCAGAATATCGAAGTCTCGGCATGAACTCAGCTTCCCTGCTGCGAGGACTCGATTTCGTCGATCTCCGCATTCACTTCGCGAAATACGGTTTCTTCATCTAACCATTGCCCATTATCCAGTTGGTCCACGCCCGTTTGGATTTCGGCACGCAATTTCTCACGCGTCATCAGCAGGCGCACTCCCTCGACGACTGCAGATTCCTCGGAATCAAACCGACCTTGAGAAACGAGGCCTTTGACAAAATCGTTGATTTCCGTGGGCAAATTCAGATGCATGGCTGTTCTCCGCTTCAACCGGGGCACACAACAAGGCATGGCCGCAAAGCCGCTGCGCGGACGCCTTGTCCTATATTCTACGTCCTCTCCTTTGGTACAATCAAGCGGCAATCCATGGCTGATCTCCGTTGGAATGTCCGGCGTCGGCCATGCCAGCCGTTGCTCCTCGGCCTTCGGATTCCAGACGACTGTGTACTTCATGCGCTGTCAGGGTTCGCTAGAATGTCCGCCAGGGAACGACCGCCGGGATGCCTCTGGGTCTCTGCAAGTTCTTCAATAGATACCTGAGACTGAGCCAATGCATACAACAGCCTACGGCGACGTTCGGTGGGTACGTAGTATCGGAGTGTTCGGCCGGATTCGTCGCTGGCTTCAAGCTCACTGTCGAGATCGTCCAGCTTGGACCGCGATTCGGGATCGAGCGTCACCTTGCTCATGAGGATGTCTTTACAGAAGGAAGGTAGGGCCACCTTCCGTATTATCTGCCAGACTCGACCGGCGACAAGTGAATTACTTGTCTTGCGTGACCCAGACGTAGATCACGACCTCGTTGCCCGCCACCGTGTGGTGGACGCTGTCGGTTCCATCCAGCGGTTCACATGCCAACTCGACGGCTAACGTCTCGGCCTTGATGTAGTCTACGTTTTCTTCCACCGCCGTCTGCACTTCATCCGAATGCGTGACAATGCCGACCCGGATACGGTCCGTGTACTTGCAGTCCAAGTCTTTGCGGCGGTCCTGAATCAGGCGAACCAGATCGCGAGCAAGCCCTTCGCGGATCAACTCCGGCGTCAATTCGGTGGATAACACCACAACGCAACCGTGACCCTGCGCGGCGGCCCAGCCTTCCTTGGCCTGCAATCGGACTTGCACATCATCGGAGTCCAATTCGACCGACTCGCCTTCGATGTCCAAGACGATCTTGCCGTGTTCCTCCAACTCCCTCAGCAGGACACCGCCATCCGCATCGACAAGAGCCTTCTTGACTTTCGGCATTAGCCGTCCGACACGCGGGCCGAGTCGCTTGAAGTTCGGCTGAACGTGATACGAGATGTAGTGATCGGCCTCTTTCGTGTACTCGACTAGCTTAACGTTCAGTTCTTCGCACAGCAGGCCATCGTGCTCTTCGAGCCAGCCCTGGTGCTTGTCGTCGGCCAGGATCACTTCCACCTTCGACAGCGGCTGACGCACTTTCAGTTTGGCGTCCATACGTGCGCTGCGGCCCAACGAAGCGACTTCGCGGAGCAACGTCATGCGTTCCGAAAGCGTGACATCGACGACCGCTTCGTCGCACTCGGGGAAGTCGCAAAGATGTATGCTCTCCACTGTCCGGTCTCCGAAAACGCCGGCCAAGTTCTGCCACAGTGATTCGGCCATGAACGGCGTGAACGGAGCGATCAACTTGGTTGTTCCGATCAAGCACTCGTACAGTGTCCAATAGGCATCGCGCTTGTCACCGGATTGGGTATCGCTGCTCCAGAAGCGATCACGGCTGCGTCGGACGTACCAGTTGCTCAGACCTTCGACGAATTCGTTCAACTGCGTGCAGGCCGCGTAATTGTCGTACGCATCCATTCGCTCCGTCACTGCGGTCACCGTGCGGTTCAGCTCGCCCAGAATCCAGCGGTCCAATTCGCCGCGCTCGGATGGCGGTCGGAAATCCGCGGCGCGTGCCAGATCCGCTCCAGTCAACTGACCGGCCTCGCCTTCCAGTAGTTCGTCCGGTGCAAAGCCGTCGATGTTGGCGTAGATTACAAAGAAGCTGTACACATGCCACAACCGCAGCAGAAATTCGGGAATGCTCTCCTTGATCGCCCTTTCGCTGTAGATGACCGAATTCCAAGGAGCCTGGTTGGCGAAAAGGAACCATCGCAAAGCGTCGGCCCCATGTGCGTCAAAGATCTCTTGCGGGCTGCGATAGTTCCGCAAACTCTTGGCCATCTTGCCGATCCTGTGGCTGATCTTGTCGCCACATTGCTCGCGTGCGTCGCTCTCCGAAAGACACCGCTGTTTGCCGTCAGGGCTCTCCCACCATTCCGCGAGCATCAATCCGAGAACGATGCAATTCGCGTAGGGATGGGGGAAGTCGTGTCTAGCGGCATCCGCGTCCTGAGATTCCTCGTCGCCAAAGAGCATCGTGCTGATGGCCAACAGACTGTAGAACCAACCACGGGTCTGATCGAGCGCCTCGCTGATGAAATGTGCCGGGAATTGTTCCTCGAAGCGATCGCGATTCTGCTTCGGATAGCCCCACTGGGCGAAAGGCATCGCCCCGGAGTCATACCAGCAGTCGATCACTTCGGACACACGTTGCATCCGCCCGTTTTCGGCGAATGGCGATTGGTAAGTCACGGAATCGATGTAAGGCTTGTGGACCTTCAGATCTTCCGGAAGGTCGGGTTTCGCCTGTTTGGCCTGTTCCCAGGCGTCCGTGCCTTCGACGCCTGGTTTGGCCAACAACTCGTCGTAGCTCGCGATGGCTTCCATCTTGCCCGTTTCGCTGCATATCCAGATCGGCAGCGGCGTGCCCCAGTAGCGTTCGCGCGAAAGGGCCCAATCTACGTTTGACTCCAGGAAATTGCCGAAACGGCCATCGCGAATGTGATCGGGCAGCCAGTTGATCTGAGCGTTGTTGGCCAGCATCCGGTCTTTGAATTTCGTTGTGCGGATGAACCAGCTTTCTCGCGGATACTGGATCAGCGGATCTTCTTCCGCTCGCCAGCAGAAGGGATAGTCGTGCAGGTACTGTTCCTGGTGGTACAACACCCCGCGATCGCGCATCTCGCGATTGATGTGTCGGTCCGCGTCTTTTACCCACTGTCCTGCGTAGTCGGGCGTTTCAGCCGTGAACTTCCCATCTGCCCCCACCGCGCAGATCAGCGGCGGGCCTTCGCCGTCGACAAATCGTCCCTGTTCCGCCGACAACACGTCGTAGTCCACTTCGCCAAAAGCCGGCGCCTGATGGACTACTCCGGTACCGCTGTCGATGGTGACAAAGTCCGCCGACACGACGCGCCATGCGATGTGCTGAGTGCCTCCGTCGACCAATTCGCCAACCGTGTTGCCATCGGTCTTGTGGTAGTAATCGAACGGCGGTACGTATCGCTTGCCGATCAGGTCCGTACCAGCGCAAGTCGATTCGACGGTCAATTCCCGTTTCACTTTGCCGGCGATCGTCTCGACTAGCGCCGACGCTAACACCAACCGTTCGCCGGTCTCGGGATCGACGACGGTCGAATACTCCAGGTCGGGATGAACGGCGGCGAACTGATTGCTGGGCAACGTCCACGGCGTTGTGGTCCAGACCAACAGCGACGTGTTCTCTTCGTCCACCAGAGGACACCGCACGTACACGCTAGGATCGGCAACCTCGCGATAGCCCTGTCCGACTTCGCCTGCGGCCAACGCGGTACCGCCCTGAGCCCACCACCAGACGATCTTGTGGCCGCGATACAGCAAGCCGCGATCAAAGAGGTTTTTCAGCGACCACCAGACGCTCTCGACGTAGCTCTGGTGATAAGTGACGTAGGCCTCGTCCAAGTGGATCCAGAAACCTAAACGTTCAGTCAGCCCCTCCCATTCCTTCATGTACCGCCAGACGCTCTCCTGGCATTTATGGATAAACGGTTCGATGCCGTAAGCCTCGATTTCCTCTTTGGAGTGAATCCCCAGATCTTTGCAGACTTCCACCTCGACGGGCAGACCGTGCGTATCCCAACCACCCTTGCGTTCGCAGAGAAATCCGCGCATCGTGCGGTAGCGAGGAAACAAATCCTTGATTGCCCGTGTCAGGCAGTGGCCCGGGTGCGGCAGTCCGTTGGCAGTGGGAGGGCCCTCGTAAAACACGAACTTCGGTGCATCGGCTCGCCGTTCAAGGGACTTTTCGTAAATGCGGTGTTCTTTCCAGAAGGCAAGGATCTCTTCTTCCAGCCCAGGAAAACTGACTTTGCTCGGAACCGGCTCAAACATCACTTGTCATCCTCATCCTCCTCTTCGTCTTCCTCTTCCGCATCGCCCTCTTCCTCTTCGTCGCCCTCTTCCTCTTCGCCGTCTCCGCCCCCAAATTCGTCAGCGAATTCGGCTTCGTCGATGTCTTCCTCGTCGAGCTCCACTTCTTCGAATTCTCCATCGTCGAAGTCGTCCTCTTCGAAGTTGTAGTCGTCGTCCAATTCCTCCTCGAAATCGTCGTCGAAGTCGTCGTCGAAGTCCTCGAAGTCTTCGTCGTCGAAGTCATCTTCGAAGTCCGACATTTCCGCCCGAATCGGCGTCGGTGCGGCGTGGGATTCAGGCGTGGGGCCTTCGTGCTCGGTCAACTTTGTGAATTCCAAATCGTCAGTCATACCAACCTCCCGTAGCAAATTTGAAATTCCCTGAGGAGACTCCTCGCGAAGATCAAAACGAGACTTACTATCCGACCAAGCCGGTTTTGTCAACACGGACGATCAAGCTCGCGACAGGAACTGTCCGGTACGCGTGTCGACTTTGACGCGTTCGCCCTCTTTCAGGTACTCCGGAACCTGGACCACAAGCCCCGTTTCCAGCGTTGCGGGCTTGGTGCGCGCGGTGGCCGAATCGCCTTTCACGGCGGGATCGCACTGTGTAACGCTCAATTCGACCGCCGTTGGCAACTGGACACCAACGCACTGGTCGTTGTAGATCAACGCCAACATGCCCTCTAGCGCCTCGGTGATGTATTGGATCTCTTCCGTGACGTCCTCCAGGCTGATGGAGTACTGATTGTAGTTCCCCTGGTCTAAAAGGTGCAGGTCGCTAGCGTCCGTGTACATCATATTCACCGGGCGCCGTGCGAAATCGGCTTCATCCAGCGATTCGTTGCCCCTTAGCACGATGTCGGTTTTCTGACGACTCATTAGATTTCGGCCACGGAACTTGTACAGAGTGGCAGCCCCACGAGCTGATGGGGTCTGCACGCTGAGCGACTCGATCATCACGGGAGCCCCGTTGTAGTTTACGACTGCGCCTCGTTTGATTTCTTTTGCTTGCATGTGAAACGCCCTGCGCGAAATCGGGCCCCCTATTTTCTGGATGCGGTTTCAAGAACAGAGACTCCGAGTTGTGCGAAAGTTCGGAGTCCTGACACAATATGAAGAACTAGGATATTACGGCCAGTTGTCGTCCGCCTCTCCTCCGCCGGCCCAGGCCTCCAAAGCGGCCAGCGCCTTGTCGCGCTCCTCACGGTTAACAAACACAGGGTCGTCCATCTCCAGGCGGATCTCGTACCGTCCTTCGAACATACAGTCATCATTGCCACAGAAATGTGGCAATTCGGAAATCCACAAGATGCGGTACACCGGCACGTGTTTGTCGTCAAGGACGCAAAAAACGGAAGACATATTATCCCTTCCCCAACTCGATGGAGCGTTTGGTCGCCGCTTCGACTGCGCCGATCATCGCCGCGCGAAGTCCATGATCCTCCAGGGCCTGGATCCCAGCAATGGTCGTTCCGCCCGGACTGGTAACGCGATCTCGTAGCACTGCGGGATGCTCGCCGGTGGACAGAACCATTTGAGCCGCGCCCAGAACGGTTTGAGCGGCCAATGTCGTGGCCGTTTGCCTGGGCAGCCCCATTCGCACGCCGCCGTCGGCCAATGCTTCAATCACCGTGTAGACAAACGCGGGCCCCGATCCGGACAGCCCCGTGACGGCGTCCAACAGACGTTCGTCGACTTGAAAGGCGACTCCCACCGCGCCCAGCAGCTTCCACACGGTTTCGCCGTCTTCGTCCGTGGCCCCGGGCCCCAGCGAATAACCTGCCGCGCCACGCCCGACCAAGCACGGCGTGTTGGGCATGACTCTTATGACGCGGTTCGAGCCAAAGGCAGACGTCAATTGCTCGATGGATACTCCAGCCGCAATGGACACCAGCAGCTTGTCAGCCGTCAGAAGCCCCATAACATCCTCCGCCACGGCAGCCACAGTTTGCGGCTTCACGGCAAGGACCACGACATCCGCGGCGTCGATCACTTCGGCATTCGAACCGACTAACCGCACGCCGACGACTCCGGCCGCGAAGTCTTCCGCCGCAGTCTCAGACAGGTCGAACGCAATGATCCGCTCAGGTGCGACCAACCCCGATCCCATAAAGCCGCCTGCCAATGCGCCCGCCATCTGGCCGGCGCCGATGAATCCAATCGTTTGATCCAGCATTTTCCGCTCGTAGTTATTGCTTTCGTTTGGCCAACTCCACAATCCGAAAATTGCGGAATGAGATATCCGTCGTGGGGTCGTGCCCCTGAATCTGGACGGTCCCCGCTTCCAGTCGCAGGCCCTTGCGTGGGTTTTCGTTTGGCTCGCGTTCGTCGGCCCAGTCACTGACTTGGTACCCGTTTACCCAGGCACTCATGTGGGCTCCGTCGGCGATCAGGGTCTTATGGAACCACCTCAGATCGTCCGCCACCACACGCCGCGCGTCTTGCCGACGGAAAATGCCGCCCGTCCCGCAGTCCATCGGCTTGGTACGATCGTCGTCTTCAAAGCCATTGTGAATCTGGCTTTCGTAGCCGTTCATCGTGTCGCCGGGGATACACCGGAAAAAGATCCCTGAGTTCAGGTTCTCGGCATGAGTGATGCACTCCAACTGAAGTACGAAGTCTCCGTACTGCCCTTCGGTCTCCAGTTGCCCTTTACCGTCTTTCACGTTCATGAAGCCTTCTTCGGTAACCGTGAACTTGCTGGCCATATCCGGGTAAGTCTTCCAGCCTGCGAGGTCCTTCCCGTTGAAGATGTCGCTCATTCCCAGCGGCTTCAGTTTGATGTCGCGGAACGCCACCTTGCCGTGATTAAGCTGAAGACCGATGTGACCACGCCCGATTGGTGCTGGATCTTCGTACTCCAGAATCTGCTCGCCATCCAGCTTGACCGTGACCTTCCCGCCTTCCACAGTGACTTCATACGCCTGCCAATCGGTACTCTCGAAATCTCCTTCCGCCTTCTGCCGTTTCACCAGACTGCCCGTCGGGAACGGATTGTCCGAATCGGCAATGTTCAATTCATAACATTCTGTCTCCACATCCATGTCGGCCCCTGTTAGGCCTGCTGGTGTGTGCAGAAAGACGCCGCTGTTAGTACCTTCGTCGCTACGGAAATCGAGTTTCAGGACATAATCCGAGAATTGCGTGGTCGTGCACAGCAAACCAGGCTCGCCGGACTCGACCACGAGCGCGCCGTCGGCGATCTTCCACTCTGCCCCGCTGGTGGGATTCCAGCCGAACATTGTTTGTCCGTCAAACAGCGAAATCCATCCTTCGGCCAATTCTTCGTCGGTTAACCGCACCGGCTCGGCGGCGGGTACGGACTCCGTTGCGGTCAATGCCGCAGTGCCCTCTGGTGCCGGCGCATCGTCTGGCGTACGCGCGGTTGATCCGGCGGGTGCTGGATCGGACGAGCCGCCCGTACCTGGAGAAGTGGATGGCGAACATGCCGTCCCGAGCATCAGAATTACGGCGGCGATTCCCACAGCAGCGGTTGACAAACAGCGGTTTTTGACAAACATCGAATTCTCCCCATGCGGCGAATCAGGACGCGAAGCGGGGCAGATTCCCAATCCGCCCCACGAATGGCTGCACGCCGCCGGAAGCAGCGTAGCAAAACCGTACAAATTTACCAACAAAGCCGCCTCCACAACAGGGTCGGGCCACAATGAGGGAACATCCCTCGTACATCAGAGTTTTCCTGACGTTCGCACGGAACAGTCTAATTCGCGACATGACGTTTCGAGCGAATTTCATGCTGGAGTGCGTATCGTCGGCCTCGTGGACGTTGATGAACGTCGGTTTCTACCTGATCATCTTTCACCATGCGTCTCACATTGGCCCCGAGTCCGGGTGGGGAAAGTACGAGTTCTTCGTCTTCCTGGCCACAACGTGGTTTGTCAACAGTCTCGTACAAGCCTTCTTCATGCCCAACGCAAATGAGTTCAGCGAGCTGATCCGGACCGGCAATCTAGACTTCGCCCTTCTGAAGCCGATCGACACGCAGTTTCTCATCTCGTTTCAGCGCGTTGAATGGTCTTCGCTGATCAACATTGTGACAGGCGTGATCCTGCTCGCGATCAGCCTGTGGCAATTGACCACTCGGCCCGAGAATCCTCTGGTGATCCACCCGATCGTCGTCCTGCTCTATCCTGCATATATCCTCTGCGGCGTGGCAATTCTGTACAGTCTTACGATCTCCCTGGCTGCAACCAGCATTTGGCTGGGCCGCAATCAATCGCTGTACAACTTCTGGTTCTATATCACGAACTTTGCCCGCTACCCGATGGAAATCTATCACCGCGGCTGGGGCTTGCCTTTGTTGGGCTTCTTCACGTTTGTCGTACCGGTGCTGGTAGTGGTAAACGTGCCCGCACGGCTGCTGGCCCGGCCGCTGGATCCGCGAGCCTGGTGGGAATGGCCGCTGGCAGGGTTTGCGATCCTGGCGACAATCGGCAGTGTGATGGCATCCCGATGGGTCTTCAATCGAGCCCTAGGCAGCTACCGCAGCGCGAGCAGTTGACGGAACACGGCACGAGAATGCATCGGACTCACGGCTCTTTCCGACCAGTTTTCGTTTGACAGCAAGCCGAAGGCGACTGCGGGGGTCGGGACACAGCCGCCTTCGGCTTGCCGTTAAACGACGGGTCCATCTCAGCGTTGTTCCTTACCTGTCCGTGAACAACAGGTTCAGTTTCATGTCCGGCCTGTTCTGAACCTGCCACAGCCGCAGCATGGCCATCATCAACGTGTCGCCGTTTGTGACGGCTTCGTAGTGGTCGTGAACGTGGGAAGCCGTGGGCAGCGGACAGTCGTCGTCGAGGAACAGTTCCACGCCCTTTCGGGCGAAGCGGTCGGCCGCGTCCAGATACTCTGCCTCGCCCGTCAACTCGTACGCGTTGAGCATCAACAGAATGACATTGCCCATCGTCCCGGGCCAGACCGGTTTGCTCTGATTGACCTCCTGGTTGCGGTACAGGTCCGCAGTCTGGAGTACGAACCGGCGGTAGGCATCCAGTTGAACTTGCCGGTAGCGGAGCATGCACACATCGGCTCTGCCCGCCAAACCGCTGCCGCCGTAAGCGTTAGACCACAGGTTAACACCAGCAGCCGTGTTTGCCTGTTGGCCTGCTGCCGCTTGGCTCTTGGCGAAGACCTCGTCATTGACCGATGCTACTTCGCGCATCTTGGCCGCTAATTCGGGCGGCACTTTGGCCGCCGCGTTGCCCAACGACACGGCCAACGACAGAGCATACGCTCGACGACCGCCGCGGCTCTTGGTCCCGCCAGTCAGCACACCTCCTTCGTGTTTGCGAGCTCGCTCCAACCCGTCCAGTACGGACTCGATGGCACGCAAGAACACCTTGTCGCGAGTTTTCTCGTATGCGGTCGCCCACGTCTCGATATAGAAACCCCCGTGGCGTGCGTAAGGCGCCTCGGTACCTGGGCCGTGTGCGTCGATTGGCGCGTGGCGGGAGAAATCGCCGGTCTGGTGGTTCCCAATCTGGTGCTCCCAAAGCCCCAGGGCAAACCGGCGGCACGGCTCGGGGGCCATTTGCCAACTGCGATCCCACAGCACCCATGGACGGTAGAACTCGTGGATATTGCCGGCGGGCTTGTCGATCGACTTCTCGGTGCGGAAATCCCATCCAGCGTGCTCGCCCCAGTACAACAGGCCTGTTGCGGGGCTCGGGCAGCGCACGAAGCAGAACTTTGGTGACCAGTCCGCCGAGTCCGCGTAACGCTTCTCGCCGGTGATCTCCGCCAGCGCGTACAAGACCTGGTAGAGGTTCTGGCAATGCTGCGGATTGCCACCTTCGATCATCCGGTCATGAGCTCGGATGCCCCAGTGTTCGCGACTGATGGTTGCCACCTCGCGCAACGAATCGCCTTCGAGCAACCGCATCGTCCCGCGATCAAGGGCCTCGGCAAACAGCGGCGACTTCTCCTTGCCGTAAACGTCCCGACCATAGCCGATCATCGCATCGGCATAGTCCCGGACGATCTGCAGGTAGTCGCCTTTCGGTTGATCGTTCTCCGCCGCCAAGGCGGAAGCTGCCGCTGTGGCAACAATTCCAAGCAGAAGGACGACCATTCTATCTGCCACCTTGAGAAAAGACCTTGTCGAAGGCATTTCATAGGCTCCCATGCTCTCTTGAATAAAGGCCAACCAGCATCCAGGACAGGTCGAATACCAATCACCGGACGCCCCGATCCCCGCGCGCGTTCAGGATAGTGGCTCCCGGCTGCGTCTGCCACTGGCTTCGCGACAGAATAGCGATCTGAAGAGACTAGTCTGTAAACGGCCCGGCTGCGCTTCTTAAATGCACGATTCTCTGCTAACCGCTCATATGGCACTTTCATGGCCGACAGCATGACACGTATGACTCCCGCCGCGAGGTACTTCCGTTCGCCGCGCAAGGTGAAATGGCAGTGAAATGGCGCATACGAGTGCTGTCTGTTGTCTTTGTTGTCAGCGAGCTATTCGCAGACGGGTTCGGTGCTAGGTCGGGTCGATGGTCTCTCTCAAACGCAACGAAGCTTCCGCTTCGAGAAGCGTGGAACGACCATCCGAGTACTTCGGGACGCCGAGGGACAAGGCTGCCTCACCCTTCCGGGAGAGTGAAATCCGCGCAAATAGTCAATCTCGTCGGTGGGAGTTCCAGGTTGAAGTGGGCGGAAGGAGTGCTGACCACCGGAATCAGCAGCGATCCAATCTAGGTGGTGACGGATGAGTAGGGCGGGGCGGGATGTCTCGCCAATAATGCCCTTCAAACTCGATCGTTCCATGCGGGGACTTGCCGACGGCAATATCCTTGGTAGCGCGTTGTCGCCCATTTTCCAGGACGTCTCAAGTTCATTCCTTTTCCGTGAGCCGTGCACGGACAGCCTTGTAGTCCCCGGGAACCGCTGGACGGATTCGGTAGACGGTTCCGGCAAGTGGCGTATACGAGCCCTGGAAAGTGAGCACTTCCAGCCCAGTCACTTTCCGTGCCCGATCCAACATTTCGTGAAAGTCTCGATCTTTCTCGTCGTAGCCATAGAAGTAGTTCCTTGATCCGTCGTCGTAGCTCATTTTGATTAGCGGAACGTCGGCAGGGACTCCTTCAACCCTGTGTGAGTGGTAGCCGCTGAGAATCACGGCGGCGACGTTCGCATCGGGTTCGAGTGCCACCTTCCAATGGGTTGATTCGTATGCCGTGAGGGCGACGACCATTGGCTTCTGACTGGGCTTAATGCAGACACTCACCGAACCCACTTGGCCAGGCTCACGGTCGAAGCGACGGCCTGGCTCGTAGAATCCGACCACGTGGAGTTCGGGCGCATGGTCGATTCCTTTCTCGGCCTTTTTGCGCAGGTCGGCCAAGACAGCTTCCGGCGAGCGGTTGGCAATGCCTGGCCGACCGGTTGTGACGTTTGCCTCGACGTTGGACGTTCGCGAGACAGTGTCACCCCATTCGGGAGCCTCAGGAATCTCGGCGGCGGCCGCAGCTCGTAGCGTCTCGTCATCGTGCAATATCGAAAAGACAACTTTGCCGGTGTCGGGCTCGACGACGAAAGCTCGGACCACGCGATCGCCATCGCGGGTCGTGTGTTCCGCGCCGATCAGAAAGACGACGTACTCACCGACCGGCACGGCCTGGCAGTGGCCATGTTTGGCGCCGTGAGCGAGTAGGCTTTGAGACAGGGGAGTCTTTCCAAGGAGCTTTCCTTGGTGATCGTAACGATAGAGTTGGTTTCGGGCGCCGTGTTCGACTTGCAGCCCGACAAACTGATCTTGGTCAGGAAGATAGACGAAAGGAACCAACCCAGCTCCTTTCATGTCGGCCATCAACGTCCACTTTCGAATCGCCGGCTCGTAACCGTACATGTAACCAGTACCGCCTAGCGACACCATTACCACCTTGCGTCGCTTCGAATCGAAAGCAAGGCCGCAGGGCCAACTAACGTCGGGAAAGTCCTTTGGTGGTTCCAGGTTGGTGTGCTCGCCGCCTCGCTGATTCAATTGCACGAGTCCATGCCCGGCGATCGCATAGTACTGACCCTCGTTCGAATCGTGAACGGGACAGCTAACATTGGCCGGAAAGGGCTTGTGTTTGTTGAGATCCGGGCCCAGCGGAGTGAATGGTCCGAGGGAACCGGTCGCCTCGTGGTGGCGCATGAAGCGGCGGTTCCCGCCGGGAGCGAATCGATAATGGACCGCTGTGAACCGTAGGTCCTTCATGCGGTGCCAGTCGCGCAGCCGTTCGGGCTTTGTTGCTTCGACGTGGATTGGCCGGAGTTCCGCCAGCACACGTTCTCTGCGCCACTCTTCGCTTTCCGGTCCGACGACAATTGGTTTGTTGGGATAGCGATATGCGCCTTGGAAGGTCGCTACCTCGAGGCCCGTGATGTCCTTGAGTTGCTTCGCGAGCGATGGAAATTGCGACCCTGACGAGTCGCTCGAGAAGCGGGTGTACGCTGAGCCCAGCGGCCGAGTGCCCGAGTTCTCGGCGGTGCAGTCAACGATCTCGACGCCTTTGGGCGGGTCAACGAGAAATTGAATCCTCCCACCGAGGATGATTGAATCCAGTTTCGCGTCTTTGGCGACCTTCACGGTCCAATGGATCTTCTCGTAAGCCGTGAGGCAGAGCATAACAGGAGCCTGTGTGTACGTAACGTGAACTTCGGCTCGCTGCCGACCGAGTTCAAACTCCGTGCCCTCGTACAAACCAACGACGTGCAATTCTCCTTGCTGCCCCAGTGGTTTGAAGTCGGCCTCCTTATCGCGAAGCCTATTACGCACATCGGTTACACGTTTCTCCAATTCATCCGCTTCTGCTCCCCGTTGTGCCCTGCGGAGTTGACCAAGAATCCGATCGATGTCGTCGAGCTTCGCCTCGATGAGCTGCTCGGCAGGCAACACTGGTTCAGGCAACAGCGGCGGAAGGACGCGTGTGGCGGACTGCTTGTCCGTCGTTACATCGTGTTTGGGTGTGCGTCCGCCTGCCGGGTGTTCGGCTGGGCGCGGCTTCCGACTTATTTTCCGCTCGGCGGCCTGCAGTTGCTTCATATCGGAGAGTCTCTTTTCCATCAGTTGAAGTTCCGCCTTCTTCGCCTCGATCCCCAACTGCAACTGCCGAATCCGAACCGCGAGATCACGAGGTTCGGCGTCCTTTCGCTCATCGTGGCGAGAGTCATCAGCATCACCGTTCTCAGCATGTGGGAGTCGTCCCGGATCCGTTACGTTAGCCGTGTTTGAATCGCTACGGGACTGGGCGAGCCCGTGCGGGATGCAGCCAGCCGCTCCCAACGTGCTCAGCGCCATCGCAATGAAGATGGCGGTAGGTTGCCATGGAACGTAGCCAATTGTTGCCGGCATTTTCCGTCTCCCTTCGCCAAAAGTATGCGGTGCCTCTCACGCCCTGAACTCACCTCTCTATTCATTCTCTAAATTCCGCGATTCGTGTGTCAACCCATTTCATTGGGAAACTGGGCTCCTGGCGTGTCCTCTCCCAGAATAGACTGGTCGCGGGTCGCTCCTGCTTCAGCCCATTGCGTTTCCAAGCACCCACGCCTGCGAGTTTACCTTCACCACCCGTCAGAAACCGAGCTTTCCAGCGGTGCCGAAATGTCGTCTTGACGGCATACTCGTTTGGGCTCACCCTGTCGGGTCCAATAGTAGTTTCTCAAGACCCCTGCAACCGCATGTCGGACAACAGAGGAGACACCAAAGTGCGAACCTTCCTAGTACCGGCAATTGCCACCTTTACCCTTTTGATTGGCATCTTTCAGGCAGGCTCTCCCGCTCAAACGGCCGACGTGGCCGAGATCAAACCCGAGATCCGCACGGGCTTTTCGCACGCGGGGTGGAAGTATGATCGTTATTCGGAACTGCCTTCGTTGGATGCCCATTTGCGAATGACCGTAGCCGACTTGAAAGGACCGGGGATCATCCGTCACCTTCACGTCACGCGACACCATCCCGAACAACTGATGTCGCGTGGCGTTGTCTTGATGATCTTCTTCGATGACGCCAAGCAGCCGGCCGTGATGTGTCCGCTGGCCGACTTCTTCGGTGATGGTTGCGGCGGGGACAGCATGAATTTCTCGTCGAAGTTCATCGAATGTGCCCCGTGGAGCTACAACTGCTATTTCCCCATGCCGTTCAAAAAGCGTGCCAAGGTAATACTATGCAATGATACCGACAAGGACATCATGGATTACAGTTTCGTGGAATGGGAGAATCTGCCCGAGTGGAACGATCGGCTTGGCTATTTCCACGCCACCTATCAGCGAAAGTACTTCCAGTTGACCAAAGACTCCGATGAAATGTTCTTCGAAGTCGAAGGCACTGGGCACATTCTGGGCCGTCAGTTCAGCGTGGTGACCGACGAGCCGTTTTTCCGAGCTTTCAATACGGTCATGGAAGGCAACAACGAAGTCGACATCGACGGCCAGGAGCGCCGGCTCGACTACCTGGGCACCGAGGATTCGTTCACGTTCAGCTGGGGATTCCAGGAGACGTTCATAGGCCAACGAGCAGGGATGACGCTAGTCGAACACGGCGATCTGAATCGCTTGTCGATCTATCGTTTCCACGACCACATGCCGATCCGGTTCAACAAGTCGCTGCGATGGCACATCAACTGGCAGAACGAGAAGTTCTTCGTACGCAATCCCAAATGGCACCACGCGGTGGACCGCGACGGCTGCTGGGTCGACTATGCGACCGTCTTCTACTGGTATCAGACCGCCCCGGGCGGATTCGACCACAAGCCCCTTCCGCCCCTGTCCGTCCGCATGAAGACGATGGTACGTCCCGTCTCCAATCCTCCCGGCATGCGAGCGTCGCTGGACCGCATACCGGTCGACTCGAAACTTGAAAACACGTTTGAGAACGAACAGGACGTCAAACGAGTATTGGTTCGCGGTGCCTACACCGACACGCATCCTTTCTGGATCGACCAACCCAAGGCCGTAGGCGGCCATCCCGGGAACCCGAACCCAGGAAAGCAGGGCATTTTGGCCGTTCACTCCAAGGGGCCAGACGAACCGTGCACGATTATCCGAAAAGTCGCCTTGCCAGCCGAGACGAATCCCACGCTTCGAGTCGTCGTTTCCGGCGATCCGTACGAATCGCCGGCCCGAAGCGATTTTGTGTTGCAGGCCGGCATTTTTGACGGCAACGAGGTCAACTGGCTCGAAGAGAAAGTGATCGACGCCGGTACACCGCCAGCGGCGGACAACTGGCAAACGCTCGAATACCCATTGACCGGCTACGCGGGAAAGACCATCGGCATCGTCGTCAAAGTTTCCTACGGTGGCAAGGTCGCGGCCATGAATGAAGAAGCGTTTTTCGATGAGATCAGTGTGGTGACCGAATAGTTGTAGCGTCCTTCTTGTTTAGACTGTTCCTGGCCAGTTTCCGTTGTGCAGTGCATAATACGTAGTGATGTGCGAGGTTGCGGAGTCGCATGGAAGTCTGTCCCGTGAAGTTTCTCTACCTTTTGGACAGGAGCATACAATGACGCGTTCCACGAATTCACGTCTCGTGCTTGTTGCTGGACTGACGGCGAGTCTATTCGGCGTGGCGTGCCTGTTGGTCGGCACGGCGAGGGCGGCAGAGGCTACACGTCCCGATCCTGATGCGGTCGCGACTGACAAGGCCGCAACCGACAGCGAGCAGAAACTTCTTGTAGTCTACGTTTTGAGGGACGTGGACGGTCAAATCGTTCTCGACACGGTGCCGCAGGTCTTTCCGGATGCCGAAATCAAGTTGGGCTCCAAAGCCAATCAGGTGATCGTGTACGCTACGCAATCGGGGCACAAGATCGTGGAAGAACTGATCAAGGCCCTGGATGTCCCGCCCGAAGCCCGTGAGAAGAAGAAAGACTATGCGAACACCGTCGAGATCTACTCCCTGAAGCACGCGGACGGTCAGACCGTTGCTGCGATTGCGTCAGCGGTTGTTCCGGAGGCCATGCTGACGTTTGAGTATGACAACAAGCGACTGATCGCATACGCATCGGCATCAGATCACGAGCGTCTGAAGGAACTCATCAAACGGATCGACGTCCTGCCCGAGCGTGAAGATCAAATCAAAGTGTTCCAACTGATCCATGCCGAGGCTGCGCCGATGGCGCAGGCCGTGTCGGAAATCCTCGACACGGAAGAGGTAAGGCTTGCCGTCGACACCAGGACCAATTCCCTCATCGCGGTAGGACCGGAGAGCACGCTGAATGTCATCGAAGCTCTGTTGCTACGGTTGGACGAAGCTCAGGAGCCTCGCAAGTCGGAAGAGACATTTCGCGTGCGTATCGTGTGGTTTGCCGAGGGATCGCCGGACGACGAACCTGCCAAGCTCGACGAAGACCTGCAGGCGGTCCAAGCCGAACTATCCAAGATTGGTGTGGGACCAATTCGCTCGGTGGGGCAAGTCATGGTAAACACTGCGCCGGGCGGTGAGTTCCAAATCGGTTGCGCGGCCGCGATGGGGGACGAACCAACCGATCTGAGAATCAATGGGGCTCTCGACCTGGAGCAACGGAAGAAGCCACTTCTGACGATCGAGATCAACGCCATGCTGCTGCAAACAATGGGGGACGCTGCCGACGGAGGGCCCCGAATCCAACGGCGGGTAGAACTCAAGACGGACACCGCTGCGACTCTGGGACATTTTACCGTATTGGGTGTAACGCCGACGGGCGAAAGGTCGTTGGCCTTCGCGGTGCAGGTTGTGCCTGACGACAAGTGATCTGTGCGGAGTTCGTCGGTCGGCCCACAACCATTGACCGATGGCTCCACATCGCCCATCATGAATTCGGTCGGCTTCTCTCGGTCGCCCCGCAATGAGCGTGTGGCCCCCGACGAATCCCTCGGCGGCAAGTAGTCGACCGCTCGAACCGATCAGTGACGTCAGTGAAGCCAAGGAGCGACTCATGAACGTACAATCGGCGAGTGTGGCCTGTTGGCTGATGGTCGTTCTGCCGCCGACGATGATGCGAGCGGCGGATGTTCAGAAAGATGACGTGACGCGGGTAGTCCGGGAGCAGGTCTACGTATTGCGCCAGCATCGTGTCTTCTGCCGCAACGACGAGTGGGCGGCAGCCATTCGCGAATTGGTCCAGATCGGCAAGCCGGCGGTCCCGGAACTGGTTGCCGAGCTGGATCGCACAAATCGCGATGAGACTCTACGGGCGCTGGGATTCACATTGCGTGCCATCAACGATCCGCGGGCCGTGCCCGCCCTGATTCGCGCGATTCCCAAGTTGTTGCGAGGGGCCGGCTCCGATTGTGGCGTATCCGTTCATGACGCGGACTTGTGGGCCTTCATGAAACAGCATGAGCGGAATCCCGATGACGACGACAGCGTAGGTTACGGGCGCCCGGTCAACGAGATCCTGAGTGCGCTGTCCAAGATCACGGGACACCACGAACCGCCGGAGGGTGAAAGGGACAAACTGAGGCACGTCTTTCGGGGCGGAACCGAAGAGCAACGGGCTGCAAAACGACGTACGTTTCGAGAGCGCATGGAACACTGGGAGCAGTGGTGGGCTGAGCATCGTGAGGACTTTGTGTCGCAGGAAGAACTGTTGTCCGTCGAAATCGGGAAACGCGACAGGGATCTCGTCCACGAGGCGGGCTTGGCCCGGTTCGGCCCTTTGTTTCCAACGGGGGATTCGGTGCGGCTGGGACCGATTCGCGAGGTCCAGCTCGAACCGAGCAGCTACTGGGATGCCAAGTCACATATCGACTTCGACTTGGGGCGTGTCTTCGAGCAGTTTGAAGGGTCTCAGGAAGCGGCCTCCGACGGATTCGCACGTTGGTATGTGCGGAATGGGATCGACATACGCGGAATCGACGGAAAAGACCTCCACACGTGGCTCATCCCAAACAGTCGCTGGGAGTCACTCGAAGAAGAAATCCGGAGCGGCAAGCCGATAGAACTCGGTCGAGAAGCCAGGAGCACACTTGTGCCGTTCGGGAAGAGCCGTAGGGACTATCGGCGCGATCAGGTCGGCACATTCCTGTTCACCACACGCGAAGGAGGACGGGGCGTCGTGCAGGTGTTTCCACGCACCGAAGGCTCCGAGGCCCACCGGCTTCGCTACCGCATGTGGGTCGATCCAGACGTCAAGCAAGCGATTCAGCCGGCCCTACCGCCGCGCAAGCAAGCGAATGTCGCGCTGGGGCCGTTGGTCGAACCCACACTCCAGACGCCGGCGCGCGGTAAGATATTCCTGCTCGATCTGGAAACGGGACGCACGGTCGCGCCGCCGGACTCACTCGTCCCGGTGGGAAAGTACGCGTTCTACAAGGACAAAGAGTTCGTTACCTGGTGTCGGGAGCAAGGGATCGACGTCGTCACAAACGAGTCACGAGTGGGCTTCTTGGGCGGCGCACCAAGCGACCGCGCCTCGCGGCCCAGCAAGATTGTGCAACTGATCGGCCTGGACATGGTAGCTCGCAGGGTGCTCCCCCGATCGTTCGACGAGATGAGCGTCGAGAAGATCAAGGAGATCCTGGACCGCTGGCCGGTGGAAAAAGCTGAGCGTGCCTGGATGAGCCCGCAGACGGGGACTGAAGATCAGCCTGACACGTTCGTCATCAAGACGCGGAATGGAAATGTGGGCCTGCTGCAGATCGTCAGGACAAGCAGCCTCCTTCAGTTCGCTATGATTCGATATAGAATCTCGGGAAACGCCCCCGTTCCATCCAAACAATAGCGACATTCTCTTGAGTCCGCCGACAATCTTTCGCCGTGGCTCGCGAACTACCGTCAACGTGCGCACCCAAGATCATCGCATAAAGGACATCACCTTCTCTTGCCAGGAAAACAATGATGACTCACGTCGAGCTTCTTGTGCTATTGCTGTTTGGCGGCGACTTCAGCACGCAGTCGGCACCTCCGACCGAGCAGGATCCGCTGGCGGCGAAAGTGTCGGACGGCAAGTCGTTCGAGATCGTTGACGTTCCGGCCGGCGAGTACTATCTTCAATTATTGGGGCAGCCGCCTCGGCCTGGGGACGTTCCGTCAGTTTGGCCAAGTTGCCCATCGAGCCATTCTCACTGAAGACGGGAGAAGTGAAACGTATCGAAATAGACTAGAACGCATTTCAAAACCGAATGTTGGGAGGGCGAAGCTCCTGCTGAGCCGTGTTTTCCCGTGGTTTCGGCTCGGCCGGAGCCTCGCCCTCCCGGTTTTGAAACCGCTTGTAATACCCATGGCCGGACATCTCTGGACCAACGATGACGGACACGGGATTTTCGGCGAGTGATCTTGCAGAGGAGGGTACGAACGATGCGGTCCTTTTGTAGTGCTCGTGGTTGGTGGTGGTTCGGTTTCCCGGTGACGTTGCTGTCGGTCCTTTGCTGGCCGCCAAGCGATGGACACGCCGATAGTCCGGCGGCCACCGGGGTTGTCGCGGTCGCGGAGAACGCGGCCGACGAAGCGACGTTTCGGCTTCGCGACGAGTTCAACGAGAAACTCGGGTTGGAATGGAAGATTATCCGGCCCGACCCGACGCACGTCTCGTTTGACAAGAACCCCGGCAAGCTCACCATCACGACTCAAACCGGCAGCATCCACCTCAACGAAACCGAACGCAACGCCCGAACCCCGGCCAAGAACCTCTATGTGGTCCCCAACCCGGCGGCCGACGGCGGAGGTTTCGTACTCACCACGTGCATCGAATCGTTCCAACCGAACCAGGTCAGTCACCAGGCCGGATTGCTCGTCTATGACGATGACGACAACTACCTGAAGTGGGTCATCGAGTGGTACTGGACCCGCTGCACTTTCAACCTGCTTCGGGAGACAGATCAGCAATCGAACTACGAGATTCGCCCGGACGTGCCCGATGCCAAACGCGTCTGGCTTCGCCTCATCAAACGCGGGAACCTCTACGAGCGGTCGTATAGCACTGACGGTGAGGAGTTCATCCCGGTTGCCGAGCGGGAGTGGTGCGCCGACGTTCCGAAGTGGGTCGGGATCCTCGCTAAGAACGGGTCGAACGCCGACGCAAGCGAGATCGACGCCGCGTTCGATTTCTTCGAGGCCCGTTCGTTGACCGACGCCGAGGCGAACGACCCTCAGTTTCTCGAACGACGGAAGCTCCAGGGGAGTTGGGAAGTCGTCTCGTGCCGGCTCAGCGGCAAACCGCTTACCGGCGCGCCCCTGTCCCGTTTCAAGTTCAGCGGGAGCGGCGTCGTGATCACGGAAAAGACGAAATCACTGTCGACCGAGTTCACTCTGGATGTGGCGACCGAGCCCAAAGGAATCAAGTTGGCAGCGCTTTCCAGCACAGCCAAGACACCGGCAAACGGCGTCTATTCGGTCGAAGACGACACACTGGTGGTTTGCCTCGGCCTTCAGCCGGACGCGCCCCCGCCCGCCGAACTGGAGACCAACGAGGGCGACGGCCGGCTGCTGGTCACGCTCAAGCGGATGCCGGCCATCGAAGTCGACGCGATCGAACGGAACGCCCAGCCACGGCAGAGGCACTTCCGGAAACTCGACAAGGACGACGATGAGCACCTGACCAGCGAAGAGTTTATCGCCGACTACCACCAGGCGGAGGCCGTCGAGCAGGGGGCAGAGTTGTTCAAGATCCTCGATGGCGACGGCGACGAGAAGCTCACTTTCGACGAGTTCAAGAAGAGGCAGCGGAAGGCAACCTTTCTGGTCATGGACCTGAATGCCAACGGAGGCCTTTCCCTGAAGGAGTTCTCGATGGGCGAGATGAAAGCGGCGTCGCGGGACCGAGCAGAACTGGTCTTCAAATTCACCGACGTCGACGAAGACGGCCAGCTGAGCTTCAGGGAATTCCGCTCCCGCCCGCCCGACGCGTACTTCGAGAAGTTTGACGTCGACGAAGACGACGGCGTCTCGCTGAACGAATACGCCGCGGGCAATTCGCATCTGGTGCGTGCCAATCTGTGTGAAAGTGCCTTTGACGCGATCGACCGGGATGGCGACGGCAGCCTCGACCGCGACGAGTTCAGAAAAAAGTCCGAGGAGTTCTTCTTCGCCAGGCGCGACGCCAACGGCGATGGAAAGCACTCGCTCCAGGAGTTCTCCGCCTGGGCCCAAACGCCTGAGCAACGAGCGGAACACAAACGCTGGTTCGAGCTAAGAGACACCGACGGCGACGGGAAGCTCACCTTCCGCGAGTCGGCCCACCGGCCCGCCGAGGCAAACTTCTGGGACCGGGATGAAGACGGCGATGCCCGGTTGACTCTGGATGAATTCAAGAGCAGTGGTCGGGCTTCCGAGTTGGGCGACAAGGCTGACGCGTTCTTCAAGTTAATCGACCGAAACCGGGACGGCCGCGTGAGCCTGGCCGAGTATCGCACCCAACCCGACGAAGCCCGGTTCCCACTCATCGACCTCGATGGCGACCAGTCGCTCAGCCTCGAAGAGTTCATAGGGACGATCCAAGCGAAGGAACAGGTGGCGGCGGCCGAGAAGTCGTTCAAAACCAAGGACAAGGACGCCGATGGGAGCTTGTCGTTCGAGGAATTCCGCAAGAGAAAGAAGTGAGGCCGGCCACATGTGGCTATGAAACCACAAGGCTTCAACCCAAGGAGATTCTGACATGAACGCACTGGGGACTATCTGTTTGGTCGGCTGGCTCGCGGGGGGCCTGCCCGCCGAGGAGTCGCTGCTGGATCACCTGAGCGTGGCTCTTGAGAGCCCGCAGCGACATTTGGTTGTGCGATGTGTGGACGAGGCCGGCAAACCGGTGGCTGGAGTTACGCTGAACGTGATGATCGACACTTCCGATACCGACTACCAGAGCGATGCCGGCGGCACGATCAGAGTCCGCTTGCCGGAAAAGGATCCGCCGTATCTGCGTTTGTGGACAACGGCCAAAGGCTACGTCACATTGTCCGCCTCGTGGCGGAACCGGGAGTCCAAGGACCCGGTGCCGACGGAGTTCACGTTTCCCATGCGACGAGGAGTCAGCATCGGCGGCGTGGTCCGTAACGAGGCTGACGAGCCGATCGAAGGGGTGAAGCTGGAGTTGTCGCTGAATTTGGAGGAAAGACCGCAGGGGCGCGTTCGGCCGCCCACGTACGGCTACGAAGTGCAGACTGGCGCGAAGGGTAAATGGCGCTTGAACGACATGCCCAAACGCCTTGCCAGGGTGGCGTTCCGGCTGACTCACCCCGACTACGTCAGCGATTCCCACTACTACCAGACACCGGCGCCGCCGGTAGCCCGACTGATGGACATGACCGGCGTGATGGTGATGAAGAAGGGGATAACGGTCGCAGGAACGATAACCGATCCAGACGGAGCCGCTGTGGCCGGCGCCACCGTCGCTCAGGGCGGGGACCGCTTCGGCCGTGACTACCCCAAAACGACCACGGACAACAACGGCCGGTATCGTTTCTCCTGTAATCCGGGCCAAATAGTGCTGACTGTGGTTGCCCAGGGATGGGCTCCGGACTTGCGGCAATTCAACGTGCAGGCGGGTTTGGGGCCGGTGGATTTCCAGCTACGGAAAGGCCGCACTTTGCGGGTCCGCGTGGTGGACGAGGACGGCAATCGACTTTCGGGCGTCTGGGTAGCGCCCGATACGTGGCGATCGCATCGGACATTGCACGGCCTTGGCGTCCCGCGAGAGACCAACGCCCAGGGGCTTTGGGTCTGGGATTGGGCACCCGACGACGCGGTGGTCTGCGATATCGTCAAGCGAGGATATATGAGCCTTCGTGACCAGAGCTTGACGGCGCGCGACGAGGAATACCCGGTCACCCTGCATCGGCCGTTTGAGGTATCCGGCCGAGTGGTCGACGCCGAGTCGAAGGAACCGATCAAAGCGTTCCGCATCGTGCCCGGGATCGATTGGGATCGCGAGGGGCGATCTCCTTCATGGATCCGATACCGCGCCAAGGATGGTCGGGACGGTGCCTACTCGCACGAATTCTCGGAACCCTACCCAAAGTACCTGTTGCGGATCGAGGCTGTTGGCTATCTGCCAGCAACTTCTCGGTCGTTCTTGGCCAACGAGAGAAAGGCAACGTTCGATTTCGAGCTGAAAAAAGGCGGCGGACCGGAAGGAGTCGTGCTGGACTCCGAAGGCAAGCCGACGGAAGGGGCCCGTGTGTACGTTTGCTCGAAATCCAGCCGGCCGCACGTCCGGGATGGGCGGAATACCCAGGAGCTCTACTCGGTGGGGACCGCGACCGATGCGGACGGCAGATTCGGGCTGCCGCCGCAGTTGGAACCTCATTCGCTGCTGGTGTTGCATGATTTGGGTTACGCTGAGGTCTCCCAGGCTGCTTTCGCTCAATCGTCCGAGATCCGGCTGGTTCGCTGGGCACGTGTGGAGGGGATCCTGCGGATCGGCTCGGGTCCCGGCGCGGCGAAGGAGTTGGGGATGTACATCGACCGACCCCGTGAGGATGACGTACCGCGAGCGTACTTCTCCTTTGACGCCACCAGCGACGCAGACGGCCGTTTCACCTTCGAGCGGGTCCTGCCGGGCAAGGCAAGGGTTTACCGGACGATCCGGTTCGCTGTGCGGGATTCTGGCGGGTCTTCATCGACCGGCTCGCACGAGATTCGCGTCGAACTGCTGCCGGGCGAGACGGCTCGCGTCGAGTTGGGTGGTACAGGTCGGCCGATCGAAGGTCGGGCCATTCTGCCTCCGGGCGAGCAAGAATCGATCAACTGGAATTTCGCCTACGGTCGGCTGTCGCCCAATGGTGCGGGCCTCCTCCGACTTTTGCCAGGCATTTCGAAGGAGCAGGAGGAGCGGAGCACCTATGCGTTCAATTTTCAGTCCGACGGGACTTTTCGTTGTGATGACGTTCCGGGCGGGACCTACGAATTGCGTGTCAGCGTGCACGACTTGCCCGTGCCCAACAGGTGAGGGCCCGGACCGCTGATCGCGTCGATCAGCATGAACGTCACCGTTGAAGAAATGGCAGGCGGGCGCAGCGACGAGGCAGTGGCATTGGGCCCGTTGGTGCTGGATGTCGTCAAGCGGCTGAAGGTAGGTGACGTCGCACCCGATTTCGAGATCGAAACGGTCGACGGCCAGCCGTTGAAACTGTCCAACTTCCGTGGCAAGTACGTGCTACTGGACTTCTGGGCCACGTGGTGCGGGCCGTGTATTACGGAGTTGCCCCACATGAAATCGGTCTACGACAAGTTCAAGGACAGCCCCAAGTTTGCAATGGTCTCCCTGAGTGCCGACAACGATGTCGAGACAGCCAAGAAGTGCATCGAAGAAAACCAACTCGAATGGCATCAAGGGTTCATCGGCCGTTCGTCAAAGGTCCGGTCGGACTACTACGTCTCGGGCATACCGAGCGTTTTCCTCGTCGGACCCGATGGAAAGGTCGTAGCGAAGAACCTGCGAGACCAAGCGATCGTGACGGCATTGAGGGAGGTTCTCGGTTCATCAGCCGAATCGTCCGACGCGTCGGGAGGCCAATAGGACGGATCGAAAGTCGTACGTCGAATCTGTCCTGCCCGGATTCGGCTACTCCGCGCCATCGTTTTCGCCCAGCCGATGGTTGAGTTTCTTCACCGCTTCATTGAGGTCCTTGATTTGCTCTTTGAGCGATCGGATTTCGCCGTTCAGTTCGTCCAGGCTCTTCTCCACATTGGATCGTTCGACGCGGATGGTCGGAGTTGTCGGTTGTCGGGCCCGGAGCGTCTCTTGGTATGCCTTGAGTGCCTCTTGGTAGAACTTGGCCGCGTCTTGCCCGTTTCCTTCGTCCTTCCGCCAACCTTTGACGGCCTCCTCCCACGCTTTGCGTGTCTCCGCATTCTCCGTGGTGTTGTCGTATACTCTTACTCGCTCCGATTTCGGGTCGATGACGCGTAGGACGCCGTCTTCGTCAACGAGCAGCAGCCCATCAGGATGGACATAGTCGATTCGAGGGGACGGCCCGGTCCGCGCGGTACGAGCCGGTGCTTCTCGTGCCGACAATGTCACCTCGAACTCCTGCTGCTGACCATCTCGCCGCACGGTGATTTCTATCGTATCGCCGGCTTGGCAACTGCCGATTTCGCGAACGACATCCTCCGGCGCCGACACGGGACTTCCGCCAACCGCTAAAATCTCATCTCCGACCCGAATCCCAACCTTGCCGGCCGGTTGATCCTCCATGATTTTCCTTACGACGGGAACGCTTTTTTCACCCGACGATGCGTCGAGCACGATGCCGAGCAGCCCTCGTTGGATGACGCGAGCCTCTTCCCCGTTGCCTGCATCCAACAGAGCGCTCACCCAGCGTGCAGGGATGGCAAACGCGGGCCCACGTTGTTGGGCGTTTTGCCCCTCCTTCGCCGCAACGATGCCGACTAGTCGCCCTTCGGCGTCGACCAACGGTCCTCCGGCGCTCATGGCGCCAACCAGAGCATCGGTCTGTACCGTGCCACAAGGTACGTCCACAAGCGAGCAATCGGTGGCAGCAACAATCCCCTGCGCGACCTCTCGGCTACGCAAACCCGTGCAGGCAGCCGCCAGTACCGGCTGGCCGAGTTCGGCATCATCTTCGGCGACATCCAAGTGTGGCAGCCCGGTGGCGTCGATCTTGAGCAATTGCATTCCGGAGCGATGATCGTGAACCAGCAGCTTTGCCGGGAGAGTCGGTCCGTCGTTGAGCGTGATCTTAAGCTGTTCGCCATGAGCTGCGTCCAACCAAGTCACAACGAGGCCGTCCGGTGAGACAACCGTAGCACTAGCGCGCCCAATCGACGCGGGGGCGGGGCTTGTCGTACCAGACGGGACATGCTTCGGCCGCGTCGGCCGATAGGGTTGTGGTGCGGGCGACGTCGGCGTAGTCGAACTCGGCCGGGGCGAATTGTCCGAGTCGGCGTTTCCAGAAGAATCCTCCCTTTCGGGAGCGGCCGGCGCTTCCCACTCGACCGCAACCGTCGCCGCGACGGCCTGGCGGGCCGCCTTGCGCATGTCGGACCGCGCTGCCGAGCAGACTGTCAGAACAAGGATCATCACTGCGAAGGGTAGCAAACGGTTCACGAGCCGTTGGCGCGTGCGTGACATGAGGAACTGTGTCGCATTCATGAAATCGATCTCCGTTATAGCGATAGTCACAAGGAAAGTTGGACCTCGGCATGTTCAACAAGGCCCAATACTCGTCGCACGGCAGATTGCTCGGCCGGGCTTAGATCCTGCAAGTTCAACGATTCGGTATGTTCCGGAACGTAGATGGCGGTGGTAATGACGCTCTTGCCACCATCTTGGGCCGGCGCGAGGACGATGGGAATCAGAATCGGTGCGGCCGCGTTGGCGGCTGGCGAATCGGCCGAGGGAACAGGGGGAGCGTCAATGGGCTCATTCTGTACGAGAGTCGTTGTCGGTTCGCTTGGCTGCGAAATGGTATCACGTTGGCTTGGACTGCCCGAGGAGCCCGCGATCTTATCCACCCGCGTGTCGGTTTCTGCCGTCCCATCTGAGAATGGCGGAACTCCGGTCAAGGCCGCGATCACGACGACCAGCAACGGGCAGACAATACCGGCGGTTACTCTGAGCAACCGCCGCCTTTGACGCCTACGGTGCTCCGCCACGAGTGCGTGCACGGGCGCCGGCGTGTCACAGAGCCTGTGCAAGTCGTCCGCGGTGCGACGAAGCTCACTTTCAAGTTCCCGCAATTCGTGGTCTCTCATTCTGTCACTCTGGAAAGGTCCGTTTGTTGGTTGGCTTGAGTCTCTGCGGTGCTGATTCTGTCGCCAAGCTGCTCTTGCAGCGCGGCCAGCCCATGATGCAACCGTGATTTTATCGTGCCAATGGGGCAATCCAGGATCTCCGCGATCTGCCCGTTCGTCATTTCTTCGGCATAGCGCAAGACGATGGCCAATCGTTGAGGCTCAGGCAACGAGGCGACCTTGCTCCATAGGCTGGCCCGCCATTCCTGCCGTTCGATGTCCTGGTCCGGTGCTTCCGAGACTGATTTGGACGCCTTCTGCAGCCAACTCAGCCACCGCCTCTTTCGACGCCGGTCCGCACGCAGGCCTTTGCGATACAGATTGAGCAGAATGGCGTGCAGCCAAGTGCTGGCCTGGCTTCGCTCGGCAAACCGTTTTCGTGCACGAAACGCCTGTAGAAACGTCTCCTGCGCGAGATCCTCCGCCTCCCAAGCGTTCCCTGTCAGCACCAACGCCGTCCTCAAGACGCGGGAGTAATTCTGCTCGACAATCGATTCGAAAACCACCGTCTCCACGAGCGACCTGATTTCCAGGGAAGCCGGACTGCCCCACCACGCAGTGTTACATCCATTCAGACTGACATATTAGTTCCCGCCGCGACGCCTCGGTTCAATAGAAAATCGAGATTCTTCTGTTGTTCCAGCGTATTTGTCGTGTGGGGAACCACGGAGGAGATCCCGGATCATTGATCACGCTCTTCGACTTGGCGAACCAACCAGGAAAGGCCGCCCCGCACGCGAGCATAAACGGGACCGTGCCAACCGTGGCCGCCCTCGTACGTGATCAGGCGAACGTCTGCGCCCGCTTCTGACAGCTCGCCTTTCGCTTGCTCGGCATAATGGTATTTACAGACCCGATCCTCGGGTGAATGATCCAGCAGGAACAGGCGGCCTGTGGCATTCGCAACGGGTGGGTGCCATTGAGGCCGATACACCGACATGGCGATGTACGAGCCCTTGATTGGTGTTTCTTTCTTCAGGGCCAACGCATAGGCGGCTGGGCCACCGGACGACCAGGAAAGCGTGAAGACGTACCGTTCATCGAGAGAATGTCGCTTCGCCACGTCGCGAATGACCGCCTCGACGAATTCCTCGGTCGCAAACTCCTGCCCGTCCACCGGATTGACCAGTGTCGGCCAGACCGTCGTCTGCTCCGGTCGCCACTTGACGGCCACGGGCTGGGCAACCAGGAAGTCGTCAGTCATGGCATGCTTGCAAAGCCGGCGCACGAAGAGGTGAAACTGATCGCTGCCGTCACCGCCGGGCATGACAATCACGACCTTGAAACCGTTCTTGGGCGTCTTGGCGTCCTTCTGCGGCCCAATCAGGAAATACCGCATCTTGTCGTTGCCTTCGACCGTCAAGTCCTGTGCTGGAACATCCGCAATGTCGCTTGCAGGTTTGCGCGTCGCTCGCACTGCATCCGTCTTCGGGGTCTCGTCCGGCACGAATTCGGCTCGAACGTCATCGAACCAGATCGTCCCCGGGCCATAGATCTGCAGGGCAATTCCCAGCCGCGTGGTACCGGGCGGAATCTCGGCGACGCCCGAGTACTCCTTCCAGTCGTGGCTGACCGGCGGGTCGTTCGCATTTTTGGCACCGATGTAAGCAATCCATTGGTGGCTCGTCGAGCCGTCTTGGCCGAAGAACACGGCGTCGACGATTCCCTTGGCTGCTTTCTCCGCTTTCACCCACGCGCTAACTTTCAGCTTGGACGAGGTCCCTGGGTTCGGCACGAATTGATGCCATTGAGCAATCGGAAAGTACCTCTGCGCCGTCTTGCGCAGGCGAAGGCTGGACTGGCTGTCGTGGCCTACAGCCTTGTCCCAAGCGTACACGACACCAGGCACCGCAGCGCCCTTCCGCCAACCCAACGGCGCGGCGTCACCTTGCTCCATGCTGCCATTTCTTAGGTGCAGCTCGGCATCCTTCTCTCCGCGCGGAACCGACGCTTGGTCTTGACCAGCGGCAGACCGCGTTGCCACGCCAACCCCCGCCCATACAACGAGAACGCCGATCGAAGCCACAAACCGGAACTGCAGCGCGGGCAATGGACGATTCATGCGAAAGCCTCCTTCGAACAACAATTTCCCTATGAGTCGCCAACGCACCTGATGACGTCTGGCGACTACATTGTAGCATTTCGCGGACGTTTTGACGGTATGATTCCCAGACCGTCGAGAATTGATGGCGAGACGTCGGTCGATCTTCGATTCTACGGCAACCGGAAATCGACATCATCCTGACCGTGTTCGACGTCGTGGTGCCTGGGAATGCGGTGCGAATTCTGGTCGTTGAGAAGGATGAGTCTCGCGGTGGGAAATGGCGAATCGAAGTGGTAGCGACCGTCCGAGTTCGTCTTGGTGTTGCTGCTGTACTTGGCCTTGCCTTCCGGGTCCTCCCAGATTGCCAGTACGTTGCGGTTCGGCTGTGGCTCGTCACTTGCGTTGGTTGCGCGGCCGCCGAAATGGCACTTCCGCTCGAGCGACAATTCCACAGCAACCGGTTTGCCCTTCTCGATCAGCACGTCTTCGATTCTCATGTTGGGCTGATTCGTCTTGGGATCGGAGGTCGCGCTTACGTCGCACGGACCGTCGGGCAGGTTGGAGAAGCGGAACGCTCCATGTTCATCGGTCTTCGTGGTCGGCATTACGCCGCTCATACTGCTCCACCGTTCCGGCAACGCGGTGACGCGATATCCAACCGCCGGCTTGCCATCAGTGCCGGTCACCCGCCCTGTGATAGAAGCGTCCGTTTCCCGGGCCCGCAACCACGCCTCGAATTTCTCGATTGCCTGCTTGTTGGCGGACGTACCAGGCCCCCAGTTGTGAAGACGATAGTTGAAAGTACTGCCAGCCAGTTTGCCCAAGGCCTGCATCACCGTGACTTTGTGGCCTTCGTCGAGCTTGTCTTGCCTGAGCAGTTTCAGAATGATTGGCCCGGCGGCCAGATCTTTGTGTTCGGCGAAGCAGCGCAACGCCCCGAATCGCACGGTTTTGTCTTCATCATTCAGCAGGTGAAGCAGCTTGTCGCGTATGGCAGCAAAGGAATCCGCGGGCAAGTGTGAGGCTAATTGGGCCGCAGCACTTCGAAAGCGTGTTTCCTTCTCACTTGATAGTTTCACAGCGTGTGGGGCCAGTTCCGGGTCGCGACATTCATACAACGCATAGACGGCATGGTAGCGGACTTCCGTATCCGACGATTCCAGAAGCTTCAACAACGTTGGCTCGGCTGGCTTGCGCCACAACGGCCCTTGGAACAAGCCGGCACACCGTACGATGAACTTCGGGTCCTTTTTCACTCGTTCGAGCAGTGGTTGCACGATCGAGATGTTTCTCAAGAACAGAAGTGTCCGGAAGACTCCCTCCGGCGCATCGGCATCGTCCATATAGATTGTCAAGAGCCGATCGACGAAGGATCGCAATTGCAGTGCCAAGATGGTATCACAGGCTCGATTCACTGCCTGCTTCCCGCCGGATTTCAAGTCCGCGTCGAGCAATGCCGCTGTCGCATCCGCATGCTTCTTGAAAACCTGGATCGCGTGGGCTCGCGCGGCGACATTCAGCCATAGGCCGATTTCGAGCTTGTCCGCAACCTGCTCGGGGCTCATCCCCTCAGCGGCATCGGCCAACTGCTGCGCCCATCGCGTCGTATGGTCGCCACCCGGCCCGCCGAACTTGGTGCGGTCGAGGATATTGTCCGGGTACGAACTGAGGATTCCCTCGATGAACGGGTTCATGTAGTGAGGGGCCAAATCCTTGTATAGATGCGGCAACTGTTTCGCCTG
>CAZUAH010000065.1:0-40958 GCA_964617665.1 uncultured Pirellulaceae bacterium | reverse complement strand
CCAAGGACATGGAAGACCAGATCACCTATCCGCTGTCGGTCGCCCTGCAGGCCGTGCCCGGTGCAAAAAGCGTGCGCGGCAAAAGCATGTTCGGTTTCAGCTTCGTCCAGGTGACGTTTGGCGACGAAGTGGATTTCTATTGGGCGCGTTCCCGCGTGGCCGAGCAACTGACGACCGTCTCGAACATCCTGCCCGAAGGCGTCACGCCGGTGCTCGCACCCGATGCCACGGCGCTCGGGCAGATCTACTACTACGTGCTCGAACCGCCGCCGGGTATGGATCTGGCCGAGTTGAGGTCGAAGCAGGATTTCTTTGTCAAGTACGCGCTACAATCGGTGGAAGGCGTGGCCGAGGTGGCGTCGATCGGCGGCTACGTGCGCCAATACCAAATCGAAGTCGATCCCGACAAGCTGCGATACCACGAAATCCCGCTCAGCAAGGTCATCGACGCCGTGAAAGCATCGAATATCGACGTTGGTGCCAAGACGGTCGAAGTCGGCGGCATGGAATTCCTGGTCCGAGGGAAAGGGTTCATCGGATCAGGCAAGACCGAATCGGAAACGCTCGAACAAATCGAAAATACGGTCGTGCTGACTCGCGACGGGATTCCGGTCCGCGTTCGCGATTTGGCCCAAATACAGATCGGTCCGTCGTTTCGCCGTGGGGCGCTTGACTTCAACGGCCAGGAAGCGGTCGGCGGTGTCGTTGTGATGCGGTACCGCGAGAACCCGCGTGAGGTCATTCAACGGGTTCAGGCCAAGGTCGAGGCATTGCAGTCCGAATTGGACGGAATCAAAATCCACGCCGTCTACGACCGTACGCTGTTGATCGACGAAACGATCGCTACGCTCTCCGACGCCCTGAGCCATGAACTCGTGATCACCATCATGGTGATCGTCTTGTTCCTGTTGCACGTGCGCGCCAGCATCGTGATCGCCATCACATTGCCAATGGCAGTGCTGATGTCGTTTATCGCCATGAAGGTGTTCGGCGTGGATGCCAATATCATGTCGCTGGCGGGCATCGTGATCGCCATCGGCACGATGGTGGACATGGGGATCATCATCCTGGAGAACATATACGGCGGTCTGGCCGATTGGGAGGCGGAGGGTTCGCCGGGCGGGCCCGAGCGGCGGATGGAAGTCATCCGCAAGTCGGCCGCCGAAGTCGTACCGGCCGTAATCACGGCGGTCAGCACGACGATCGTTAGCTTCTTGCCCGTCTTTCTTCTGACCGGCCGCGACCACCGCCTGTTCACGCCACTGGCCTGGACGAAGACCTTTGCCTTGGCCTCTAGTTTGATCGTGGCGGTGACGGTCGTGCCGATGCTTTGTCGCGTCTTTCTGAAGACTTCGCGCGTACCGCGGTGGGCGAGCCTCCTGGCGGCGTTGGGGTTCGCCGGCGTGGGTGCGGGCTTGTGTTTCGTTTGGGGTGACCGCATCGAGGGCTTGACTTCGCTGAGCCTTCCTTGGGCGACCGCCTGTGCCGCGGGAATCGGTTTTCTGGCTGGCTGGTGGTTGACTCGCGAGAAGATTCGGCCCATGGAGGAGAACCCTGCCAGCCGATTTGTTCGGTGGATCTATGCCGGCAGGCTGCGTCTCGCGCTGCGGCGGAAGTTGTTGATGCTTTCGTTTCCCGCAGTGGTCATCGTCTTGGGGCTGGGAGCCTATTATGGTTTGCCCCCGGTACTACGCCCGGTCGAGAAGTTGTTTGCCGCGCTAGGGGCCGACCTCAACCAGGTGCCCGGCTATGTGACAGCAAAGCACACCTTTACCGGATTGAAGAGCGACGACTGGATCGCGCTGGACGAAGGGAGCTGGTTTTACATGCCCAGCTTGTATCCGGCGGCCAGTTTTTCCCAGGCCATGCAGGTGCTGCAAACTCAAGACGTGATGATCAAGGAGATCCCCGAGGTCAAAGACGTACTGGGCAAAATCGGCCGCATCGAATCGGCGCTGGATCCCGCACCGGCCGCGATGGTCGAAACCTATGTCATGCTCAAACCTCGCGACCAATGGCGTCCCGGGATGACCGAGCGCAAGATCTGGGACGAAATCAACTCGGTGGCCACGGTGCTGGGTATCACACCCGCATCGGAGCTGCAGCCCATCGAAGGCCGAGTTGTCATGCTGCAAAGCGGCATCAAGGCGCCGATGGCCGTGCGCATCTACGGCGATAGCCTGGAAGGACTGGGCGAGGCGTCGCTGGCCGTGGCCGAACACATCAAGAAGCTTCACCACGTCAAAGCCGGGACCGTCAATCCCGATATCGTGATGGGTAAACCGTACTTCGAGTTCGAGGTGGACCGCGAGGAAGCGGCCCGCTACGGCATGACGACCATGAATGTCAACCAGATCGTGTCGGCCGGGCTAGGCGGCCTGGACGTGACGACTACGGTGGAAGGTCGCGAACGTTATCCGATCCAGATCCGCTACCAACGCGACATCCGCGAGCGGATCGACGAGCTAGGTCAAGTGCCGGTGGTCACCCAAACCGGCGATGTCGTCCCGTTGGAGCGACTTGCCCAAGTGGCCACCACGTGGGGCCCCGGCGCGATTAACAGCGAGGATGCCCGCCTGGTGGCGCACGTGTCCTTTTCGCCGTCGGGCGGCGCGGGCGACTTGGAGACGGTGGAAGTGGTGATGGCCACGCTGCGTTCGGCCCGCGAAAGCGGCGAGTTGAAATTCCCCGAAGGCAACTTTGAACTGCAAGCGGTCGGCTCGTTCCAGAATCAAATCGAAGCCAATCGTCGTTTGATGTGGATCGTACCGTCGGTAATGTTGGTCAATTTGCTGCTGATCTATCTCACGTTTCGCAATTTCCCCATCTCGCTTGTGGTTTTCTCGGCGATTCCCGTGTCTTTCTCAGGCGGCATGATCGCCGTGGCAGTCATGGGCGTCGACATGAACACGGCGATTTGGGTGGGCTTCATTGCGTTGTTCGGCATCGCGGTGGACGACGGCGTCGTGATGGCCACCTACATCCAACAGATACTGAATCGCAGCACGATACGCAGCGTCGAAGACCTTCGCAGCGCGATTTACGAAGCCGGCCTGAAACGCATTCGCCCCTGCACGATGACAACCGTCACGACCTTGGTGGCGTTGCTGCCCGTTCTGCTATCGACGGGTCGCGGTGCGGATGTGGCCCGCGCCATGGCCTTGCCCGTGTTCGGCGGCATGCTGATTGAACCGCTCACGTCGTTCATTGTACCGACCCTGTATTGCGCCTATCTCGAGTTCAAGATGCGGCTCGGATTACAGGATCAGCTCTGGTCACAAGCCGAGGAGGGATCTGCCGAGGACGCGACACAAGCAGCCTAAAACCAGCCAATTGCTTTTGTGTAGCTGCACTCGCCAGAGTGCGGAAACTCCCGCGTTCCGGCGAACGCGGCTACGGCGAATTGTGAGAACAGAGATCAAACAGTTGTTTTCGAGTGCGGCTCGAAATGGAAACGGTTTCCAAGTATGAGCCGTTAACCCTTTTTCTCATTTTGAGGAGAAACGAAGATGAAGTACGTTGCATTTCTTTTGCTGGTCGTTCTGACAAACCTGCCGGCACTGAGTGCCGAAAAGGAATCCGGGAAAAGCGACCAGAATCGCGTTGCAGTCCAGAAAATCTGCCCAGTCTCCGGTCAGAAACTCGGGGCACACGGACAGCCCGTCAAGGCGAAAATCGGCGACGAGGTTGTGTTCCTCTGCTGCAAGGGATGCCTGAAAGGCAAGGTGAGTGCAGAACATTGGGCAACGATCCACGCCAACTTCGCCAAGGCGCAAGGCAAGTGCCCTGTGATGAACAAAGCGTTGCCAAAGAACCCGAAATGGATGGTGGCAAACGGCCGGATCGTCTACGTCTGCTGCCCACCATGTACGAAGAAAATCGCGGCAGCGCCGGAGAAGTACCTCAAGGCGGTTGACGAGTATTACGCAGCACATCTGAAGTCGAAACGAGTCGGGAGCCAGTGAATGGCCAGTGAACATGCGCTGGGTTTGACGGGGAGGGGAACGTGGCACAAGCCTGATAACCGGAATTGTCGATAGCATCAGACACGGTGCGGCCGGTTTGCGCCGTTAGTGTATTTCGCGTGACGGATTGGCAATCCGTCCTACTGGGGTGAGGTTTGGGTGCATCGGGGACACGGAGGTTCCTGTGATGGACGGTCGGTTGATCATGCTCCTGACGCTAGCAGTCGTGCCATGCATCGGCTGCGCGACGATGCCCCCGCAGGAAGGCGGCACCACAGGGCAGGTGGATTGCCCCGAACCCAGACGTTTGCCTCCGACATCTGGGGAAATGGCCACGAACGCGTCCGGCGGTGCCGAGACGCAACTGGTCGCCTTTCAGGAAGAACCTACGCTGCTTGCACCTGACGTTCTGTTCGAAGGACCCACGCGGCTCGAACAACTGGTCGACTACGCAGTGGCGAACAACCCGGAAATTGCCGCTGCCCGTTCGAAGGCGCAGGGCTTACTGTGGCGAGAACCGCAGGCTCGATCACTGGACGATCCGATGCTCAGCGCGACGGTCTTCATCGAGTCAATCCAAACCGCGGCCGGGCCTCAAGACTTCATGCTCAGCCTGTCGCAAAAGTTCCCCTGGTTCGGCAAGCGGACCGCTCGTGGCGAGATCGCTCACCATAGCGCTCAGGTTGCGTTTGCGGAAATGGCCAATGTCGAATTGGGTGTTGTGGAACAGGTGAAATTGGCTTACTACGAGTTGCATTTCATCGACCAGGCGATCGCCATTTACGGGCAACTGAAACCAAGAATCCAAGACGTGAGCGACAGCACTCAGTCTCGTTACGACGCGACCGATCCGAAAGTGGGCATGGAGACGGTATTGCAGGCCCAGGTGACGCTCCACAAGCTCGAGATCACACTGGCCGAATTGGAGCAAGCTCGATTGAAGGCGGTCGCTCGACTGGGCAGAGCCTTGCATGTGCCGGAAGGAATGCGTCTGGCGATTAGCCCACAACTGGATCAGACGACCATGCCGCAACAGGTCGATTCGCTGGTCGCGATGATCGAGTATTGTCACCCGCAGTTGGAGGCGCGAAGAGAGGCCCTCGTTCGCGACGATTGGTCGATCAATTTGGCCAACAGGAACTACTGGCCGGACGTAAACTTCGGATTCAATTGGAACGCGATGGGTTCCAGCGGACTAAGCCCAGTTGCCACCGGCGATGACGCGTTCTCACTGATGGCCGGCATCAACGTGCCCATCTACAGGGCCAAACGAGACGCCGCAGTTCAGGAAGCCCAACATCGCGCTTGGCAGAGTTCCCAGCAGTACGACGCGACGCTGGATACGCTTCGCGGCCAGGTGGAACAATTGTACGCCCAGGCTGTCGAGCACGACCGAGTGCTGCGAATTCTAAACGACGAGATCATCCGCAAAGCGGAACAGGCCTTCGACATTTCGATCGAGGCTTATCGCGTGGACCGCATCGGGTTCCAGCAACTGATCGACAACTACGAAAACCTGCTGCGATTTCAAGTCGATCGTTATCTCCGGATCACTCGTCGCGAACAGGCCATCGCCCGACTGGAACGCGCCGTGGGTTGTGCTGTCGCCCAGTGGAATGCAGATTCGCTCGATGCCCCACCAGAGTTACGGGCCGAACCCCGGTAGCATCCTTTGACGCCGCCGGCGATTCATGGTCAACTGGGGCGACGGTCCCATCTCTATCGCCGCAACATCAGGGGTGCTACACGATGAACTCGACGGTTGGACGATCCGGCGTCTTTTTGCTGTTTACGATAACCTTCTCGACCTTGGTAGACGTTCATGCCGCAGAGGAAAATCGTCTTGACGAATCTCGCCTTCTCTTTCTCACGGGGCGATACGAAGAAGCAGTTGAGTCGTATGGGGAACTCGCCAGCGACGATCCTGTTTCTGCTGCGCTCGGTTTGGCCCGTTGCCATTGGGCGATAGGCAAGCTGGACGAGGCTGAAGAGGTGCTGAGCATAGCGGCCAAAGAGAAGCCGAGCGATGCCGACGTTGCGGCCGAGCGGGCCCTGCTGGCGTTTCGCCGAGGGAAGCACGATCTTGCGGGGAAACTGGTCGATGGCGCAATCAAGTCAAACCCGAAGCACCCGGCTGCACGATGGGTGCGCGCCGAGCTTCACCGCGTTGCGGGGCGGATGAGAGAAGCCAACGACGCGTACGAGTGGTTCATTGACTACTACAACGATAACAACAAGTTCACTCCGGAAGAACTGCATTGGATCGGGTTGGCCGCCGCGCAATATGCTCGCTGGACTCGCAATAGCGGCCAATTCGGTTTCCTGGTCAACACGTTGTACCCGGATGCCTTGGAGTTGGACGAGAAGTACTGGCCAGCGCGATGCGAGTCGGGGTTGCTGTTTCTGGAGAAGTACAACGAGCGCGATGCCAAAGTCGACCTGGACGCGGCCCTGGCGATCAACCCAAATGCCGCCGAAGTCCTTGCGGCGCGCGCTGGATTGGCCGTGCAGAAGTTCGATTTGCGTACGGCAAATGAGGCCCTGGACCAAGCCCTCGGAATCAACCCTTGCTTGCTGGCCGCACATCAACTACGCGCAGACTGCCTGATGGCCGAACTCCGTGTAGCCGATGCAATCGACGTGTTGAACAAGGCGCGTGAATTGAATCCTGTAGACGAAGAGACCTTGGGTCGTCTGGCCGCCGCCTACCTTGTCGTTGATGGCCCGCAAGGTGCAGACGCGGATTCGCGTCTGGAGAGACTGGTCGCGGAAGTCGCACAGCGAAACGACCACTGCGGCCAGTTCTTTATGGCATTTGCGGAAAGCATGGATCGCATGCGGCGTTACCCGGCGGCGGCCAAGTATTATCGCGAAGCACACCGCCGGATGCCGCAATTGATGTATGCACGCGGTCAACTTGGGCTTGTGCTCATGCGACTGGGCGAGGAGGCAGAGGCCAAAGAGCTGCTGGAGAAATCGTTCGAGATTGATCCGTTCAACGTACGCGTGAAGAACATGTTGGAGGTGCTGGAAATACTGGACACCTACGACGTGATTGAAACGGCTCACTTCCGAATCAAGTTCGCCGGAGATCACGATAAGATCCTAGCGGAATACGCGGCTCACTATCTGGAGGAAGAGGTTTACCCAGAGATTGTGAAAGCGCTGGGATACGAGCCGCCGGACAAATCGCTGTTCGAAATATTCAGCCGCGCAAACAACACAAGCGGTCATGGTTGGTTCAGCGCCCGCATGGTTGGACTGCCGTTCATTGGCACGGTCGGCGCGTGTGCCGGTAGGATGGTGGCCATGGTGTCGCCCAACGACATGCGGCAGACGTTCAATTGGGCCCGCGTGCTGCGTCACGAGTTTGTTCACGTGGTGAATCTGCAGCAGACGCATTTCAACATCCCGCATTGGTACACGGAAGGTTTGGCGGTGTGGTATGAAGGCTTGGCGCGCCCCTCCAAATGGAACGAAGTGCTGGTTCGACGTACCAAGGCGGATACGCTCTTCAATTTGGACACGATCAACCTGGGCTTCATCCGGCCTAAACAGCGCGAAGATTGGACGTTGGCGTATTGCCAGGCTGAACTGTATGTCGAGTTCATGCTGGGACGTTTCGGTGACGATGCAATCGCCAAGATGCTCGCGGCATACACCGAGAACCTGACGACACAGGACGCGATGGAACGATGTTTCGGCATGGAGCAAAGCGAATTTGAAGAGGCGTATCGAGAATATGTGAACAAGATCGTTGACGGTCTGCCGGAAGCCGCCGGTCGGTCGGCGCGCAGTCTTGCCGAACTGCACAAGGCGGCCGATGAAACCCCGGACAATGCCGACCTGCAGGCCGAGTTGGCGTACCAGTATTTGCAGCGGCGAGAGAACCCGACTGCCAGGAAACACGCCATGGCCGCGCGCAAGCTGGACGAAAAGCATCAGCTTGCAGCCTATGTGCTGGCGCGGCTCTATTTGTCCATCGGCGACGCACAACAGGCGACTGAGATACTCGAAGAGTCGCTCGATGACGATTCGCCGCAGGAAAATGCGCTCAGCTTGCTTGCCGGCCTCAGGTTCAAAGCTGGTGACCTGGTCGAAGCGGAACGACTGTACAATGTGGGCGCGAAGCACTTTCCAAATTCACCAAGCTGGCTCAAATCGCTCGCACGCGTGTATTTGAAAACTGGTGATAAAGACAAGCTGAAGCAATCGTTGGGCAAGCTAGTCGAGACTGACTACGACAACGTCGCCTACCGCAAGAAATTGCTGGAGTTGGCGATCGAGGCCGAGGATTTCGACGCGGCGAGTCGTTGGGCGAACCAGGTGCTGCATGTCAACGTAATGGATGCAGACGTGCATGCGACGTTCGCACGAGTTTTGGCTGGCCAGGAGAAGCACGATCGCGCTGTGCGCGAGTACGAAACGGCGCTTCGCCTGTCGCCCGAGAGTGACGAGTGGCGATACCCGTTTGCCGAGGCATGCGTGCGGGTCGGAATGAACGAGAAGGCCGCAACGGCCCTGGAAGAACTCCTATCCAGGGACCCAGACCACGCGGAAGCGAAGGAACTGCTTGAGGACCTATCGAGAAGGTAGTGTGCGGCATGCGCACCCTACTTCGTGCCCCCTTTCTGTAGCGGCAGGCAGAGCTTACGATGGGCAAAGTCGACTAGGATTACACCCTTTCAAGAAATAGACGCCAGTGGTCGGAGAATCGAAAGACGAGTCCAACGAGGCCCCCGCGAGCCGGATCACTTTTTCCGATTTCCAGCAGCTCATTCGCGATATGTACATCGACCGCGATGTCGAACGCGGCGTCGACGGCACGTTTATGTGGCTGATGGAAGAGGTGGGCGAGTTGGCGGCGGCGTTGCGGCATGGTACGCACGAAGACAGAGTAGAGGAGTTCGCCGACGTGCTGGCTTGGCTGACAACGATCGCAAACGTCGTCGGCGTCGATCTGGGTGAGGCTGTGGCCCGTAAGTATGGATCTGGATGTCCCGGATGTGGGAATTTCGCCTGTACTTGTTCCAAGGAGGAGAAACCGTAGTAGGTTTTGATTGCAGGGTTCGAGACTTCGAAATCACGGAAGTATGCTTTCGAAGTGTGGCAAATGTTGGCCGCGAGCCGTCATTCTGAATTCACTTCGTCCGTTTCACGATGCGTCATCTCTATCTTATCGCCGCTCTGATTGGTGGATTCGTCCTAGGGCATGTCTTGCTGGTCGATCGCGCGCATGCCGAGGAAGCCAGCCACGGCCCGAATATCAAAGATGTGCAAATTGGTTTTGACGGCAAGTACCGGGTCGGGCATTGGACGCCGCTACGCATAACGATCGCTGGAGGCAGCGAGGACGTTCGGGGCCGGCTGGAAGTGACGGCACCGGACTCCGACGGCGTTCGCGTCACATACGCCGACGCCGGCGACCGCTGGGTGGAGGTGTTGGGCGGCAACGAAGTGGCCGTATGGCAATACGTCAAGTTCGGAAGAACTCGAACCGACCTGACGGTGCGTCTTGTCGACGATGGCAAGGAGCGGGCCGAGCGCACGTTCTCTCACAGCGAGACACCATCCCCCTTGTCGTCAACGCAAGAGATGATCGTATCGGTCGGTCGTCCCATTGGGATCGAGGAGGCTTTGCGTAAACGGCGTCGCGGTCAAGCCCAGCGGATCACAATCGGCCAGCTCGACGAACCGGAGCAGTTTCCGCATCATTGGTTCGGTTACGAAGGCGTCGACACTGTCGTCGCAACGACCAGCGAGTCGTGTCCGCTGGAACGATTGGACAAGCAACAGATCGATGCATTGGAGCAGTGGGTCGAATTGGGAGGCCGATTGATTCTGTGTGTTGGCGAGCGTGGCGACGAAGTGTTTGGCGAGCGGAGCTGTCTGGCGAGATTCTCGCCGGGCAAACAGACGGAGGTGGTCCCCCAGCGGACTACGTCCAGCTTGGAGAACTACGCCGGCGCTACCGAGCGATTGGATGTGGGGCGAGACGGCATCAAGATGACCGCGGTCACGGACGTTCGCGGACAGGTAGTCATCAGCGAAACCACCCCGGCCGGTCGGTTGCCCGCAATCGTGCGATCGCCGTACGGATTCGGCAAAGTGATCTTCGTTGCGTTCGACCTGGACAAACCACCGTTCGCCGATTGGCAGGGCCGACCGAGCCTGGTCGACAAGATAGTGAAGGAGGACCAACGGGGAGAGCGAGACGGCGCCAGCTCTAGCAGGCGTTCGGGGCGAGTTGCGCACCTTGGCTTCACGGATCTCGTCGGCCAGTTGCGCGAGGCACTTGACGCGTTCCGGGGTGTCACTCGTGCGAAATTCTCTTGGATAGCCGGATTGATCCTGCTGTACATATTGCTGATCGGTCCTGGCGACTACTTCCTGCTGAGGAAGTTTGGACGCATGCACTGGACGTGGCTCACCTTTCCGCTGATCGCCCTTGCATTCTGTATGTTGGCGTTTGTCTTGGCGAATCGGCTATCGGGAAACCGGCTGCGAATCAATCAGTTGGAATTGGTCGATATCGATGTAGAGAGTTCGACTCTGCGGGGTACCATGTGGGCCCATGTCTACAGTCCAGATACTCAATCGTTCGATCTCTCGCTAGAACCGGCGCCGATCGCCGGTGAGACTGAACCTGGCACGGGCGGACTTCTGTTAACGTGGCAGGGGCTTCCCGGCGACGGATTGGGCGGGATGAATGCCACGACAGCGGCCGATGTGTTCACCGAGCCCTACGATGTCCGGTACCCGATGGGGCCAGACGCCGCTCGAACACCCGCCATTTCTGGCCTGCCGATCCTGACTTCCGCGAGTAAGAGTCTGACAGCGCGCTGGTGGGCCGACGTGGATGTGGAGATGGACGGGCGGTTGACGGCAACCAGCAACGGCCTGTTGAGCGGTCGAGTGACCTATCCTTTGGATGTCGAGTTGTCTGACTGTATGGTCTTGTACGAGAACAGGGCCTATTTGCTCAGCGGTGCTGTGAGACCCGGCGAGTCGATATCGTTCGACCATCTGAAATACCGAGACCTGGAATGGCGGCTGACACGCCGTAGAGTCATCGAAACGAGGGACATCGGAACGCCATGGGACCAGACGTCGCAGGACGTGCCGCGTATCATGGAAATCATGATGTTTCACGAGGCCGCCGGTGGCGAATCCTACACCGGTTTGAGCCAGCGGTATCAACCTTTCGTCGACTTGAGCGACCATTTGCGTAGCGGACGAGCCATTCTGGTCGGGCGCAGTGAAACGCCGGCCAGCCAATTGGCACGGGACGGTCAGTCGATGGCCGACTCGTACGACCGCCAATGGACCTACTATCGCATCGTGTTCCCTGTGAAGAAGTTGTAGGTAGGACAGCCCCCAGTCGGGACCTACCGAAGCCGTGAGAAAGGCAATCGTTCCGTGATTGAAACGAGCGATCTAACGAAGAAATATGGCGAGTTGTTCGCAATCCGCTCGATCGAATTGAAGTTGGACGAAGGCGACTTGTTCGGCTTCATCGGCCCCAACGGAGCGGGCAAGACGACGACCATGCGGATCATCGCCACGTTGCTAAATCCCACGTGGGGCGAGGCGTACGTTTGCGGCAACTCGATCTACACCAAACCAAAAGAAATTCGGCGTCTTGTCGGCTATATGCCGGATTTCTTTGGCGTGTACGACGATATGCGCGTGATCGAGTATCTGGAGTTCTTCGCCGCGGCCTATCGAATCCGCGGCGAGGCGCGTCGCAAGGTCTGCAACGAGATGCTGGATATCGTCGATTTGGATTTCAAACGCGATGCCTTTGCGAACACGCTGTCGCGAGGGCAGACCCAGCGTCTCGGCTTGGCCCGAACCCTATTGCACGATCCGCAAGTGCTGTTGCTGGACGAACCGCTCAGCGGACTCGATCCGCGGGCCCGCATCGAGATGCGAAACCTGCTCCGGCGTCTTGGCCAAATGGGCAAGACGATTGTCGTTTCCAGCCATATTCTGCCGGAATTGGCAGATATCTGTAACAAGATTGGTATAATCGATCGCGGGGTGATGACAGTGAACGCTGCCGTCTCGGACGTGAAGAAACAAGTTCGCGAGCGCACGGTGCTGAACATCGCCGTCAAAGACGACATCAACAAGGCGGCGAAGTTACTCCGGCAGCACGACAGCGTTGACGAGGTCGACATCCAGAACGCCCAGAGCGTCGTCACTCTGAAAAAAGGCATCGACGACTACAGCGATATCTCGGTATTGCTCGTACAGAATGGCCACTCCTTGACACTGTTCCAGGAGGAACAAGTGAGCCTTGAATCCGCATTCATGACGCTGACCAAAGGAATGGGCTCGAAGACATAGCATTGCCGGGTGCGATCCGGTACAGGTAGACCGGGTCCAGGTAAACCCGAAAATCGAAATCCTAAACTCGAAACAAATTCAAAATTGAAAACCCAAATGACTAAAACAGCAGCCGCGACCGGCGTCTTCGTTTTGGACATTCCTGCTTTGAGCTTTGAATTTGTTTCGGAATTCGTGCTTGGGATTTAGGATTTCGTACAATGCTCTGACGGCGAAGGCAAGCCAAGGCCGGGACTCTGACGCAATGGGGGAGCGGAGCCATGCCAAAGGCCAGGGATGAGTTGCGGCATTCACGTCTGCTCGTAGTGGATGACGATACGAGCCAACTTCGCACGTTGACAGGCATTTTCCGCGACGAGGGCTTCGACGTCGTCGGCTGCTCGACCGGCGCCGAGGCGTTGGAGCATCTGACCGACGATGGCATCGGCGTGGCCGTTGTCGATCTTCGCCTTCCCGATGCTAGCGCTGCTGAACTGCTGGCCAAGCTGGAAGCGCTTTTCGAGCCAGTTCAGGTAATCATCTACACCGCATACGGCTCGTACGAATCGGCCAAACAGGCCGTCAATCTGGGCGCATTTGCATACGTGGAGAAGGGAACCGAATACAACGAATTGATACGGCACGTGCACCGAGCGTTTCGCACACATCTGGAGCAACACGCGGACTGTCTCGAAGACGTCGTTGCGGAACGGACTCGCGAGCTGCAGGAAGCAAACGAGATCCTCAAACGAGAAGTGGAGGACCGATTGGCGGCGGAAGAAGGGCTTGCCAATGCAGAGATGGAATGGCAACGCACGTTTGCCGCTATGTCGGACCCAATTGCGATCCTCGACAACCAGCACCGGATAATCCGTGTGAACAGCTCAATGGCCGATCGGTTGGGGCAGACGCCGGAGGATTGTGTGGGGCTCACGTGTTACCAACATGTCCACGGAACTGAAGAACCGCCGCCATATTGCCCACACTCGCAACTCCTGGAGGATGGCCAGGAACACCACGTCGACATCTATGAGAAACGTTTAGGCGGGCATTTCCTGGTGACCGTTTCTCCATTGTCCGATGCCGCGGGTCGCCTGATCGGCAGCGTCCACGTCGCACGAGATATCACCGAGCGTAAAGAGGCCGAAGAGGCTTTGCGAGAAAGCGAAGCCAAGTACCGCGACCTTGTAGAGCTTGCCCCCGACGCCGTTGTCACACTCGATTGGTGGGGACGAGTCACTTCGTGCAATCGGATGGCGGAGGAAATGACCGGGTACAGCGCGGACGAGTGGTTGGGCACGCGATTCACCAAGGTCGGTTGCCTGTCGCCGCGCAACATGCGGGAGTACATCCGCGTCTTTTGCTCCATCCTGCGTGGGAGAATTCCTGGGCCGATCGAGGTAACGTTGATCAAGGGCGATGGGACGCGAATGATCGGCGAGGCTCACGTAGGGCCGATCCGAGAGAATGATCGGATAGTTGGGATTCAGGTTGTCATGCGCGACGTTACGGAAGGGAAGCTGGCGCACGAGGCACTACGAGAGAGTGAACAACGATTCCGCCTCTTGTACGAAAGCTCTCCGCTCGCCTACCAGTCGCTTGATGAAGAGGGGCGGTTTCTTGAAGTCAACGACGCATGGCTCGAAATGCTGGGCTACGACCGCAATGAAGTCATCGGCCGTTCGTGCGGCGATTTTCTCACGCCCGAATGCGTCGAACGCTTCAAGGAGAAGTTCCCTCGTTTCAAAGCAATGGGCGACTTATCCAACGCACAGTTCGAGATGATCCGCAAGGACGGAAGAAAGACTACGATCGAGGCCGATGGCAGGATTCGCTATGACGGTGAAGGGAACTTCCAGCAAACTCACTGCATCCTGCGCGACATCACCGAACGCAGCAAGGCCGAAGAGGCGCTGCGCGAGTCGGAAGCGAAGTTCAAAACGGTGGCAGAGTGCTCGCCGGAAATGATCTTCATAAACAAGATGGGTAGGGTCGTCTACGCGAACGGCCGATGCGAAGAGGTCATGGGCTACACGGTGGACGAATTCCTGGCGCCCGATTTCGATTTCCGGACTCTGATCGCTCCCGAATACCGAGAACTGGTCGAAACGAACTTCAGATCACATATGGAAGGAAAGGATGTTCCGCCATACGAGTACGCGCTGCTTACGAAAGACGGTCGAAGAATGGAGACAATCATCTCGACACGCGCGATCGACTACGACGGGGACAGAGCGCTACTAGGGATGGTGACCGACATCACTGATCGCAAGAAGGCCGAAGAGCAGTTGAGACGCCGTGACGCCGAGTTGGCCCACCTGGGACGGCTATCGACGATGGGAGAGATGGCCACCGGGATCGCCCACGAGTTGAATCAACCTCTTTACGCCATTGCCAACTACGTGACCGCAGTCAGAGGGCAAATGCAGCGTTTGGGGGTCGATTCGGCAGATGTGGCCGAGATGATGGACAAGGCTTCCGGGCAAGTTCATCGTGCTGCCGAAATCATCAAGCGTCTTCGTAACACCGTTCGGAAATGCGAACCGCGCAGATCGTCGACGGATATGAATGACAGCATTCGTGAAGTGGTCCAGCTTGTGGAACACGAACTGCATCACCAGTCAGTTGCGGTAGACTTGGACTTGCGCGAGAATCTGCCGCTCATGCAGGTCGATTCCATTCAGATCCAACAAGTTGTCTTGAACCTCATCCGTAACGCCCTGGATGCGATGCGCAACGTATCGTCAGGCCAGAGAGAACTAACGCTCACGTGCGTAATGGACAACGGCATGGTAGAGGTCTGTGTGAAGGACACAGGTGAAGGGATGAGCGACGAGTGTCGCAGCAAGATCTTCGACGCCTTCTTCACTACCAAGGCCGAGGGTCTCGGCATGGGGCTGGCAATCAGCCGTAGTATCGTCGAGGCCCATTCGGGCCGAATCTGGGCCACGCCCAACACGCCGCGCGGTACCGCATTCCATTTCGCGATACCGACTGCCAAACGGGATCCGAGGCGTGCAGACTGAAGCCACGGGTCTTTCATCGACGATGGCCTTGCGAAGCGTCCAACTGCACACAGCACGTTAGATGCAGAAGCCCCAACCCGGATCTCTACATTTCACCGCGGGAAAAGTCGCCTCCATACGTGCTAGCAAGCTCACTGACGCGCCGCGAAAATGTCGCATTGCAGCGCCGCAGTGGGGGCAAGACGTTGTGTGGTGTTGCCGTTTCTCTCGGTTACGGCCGGCGTCTGAAGTGTGCGTCATTTTCGCATGCACAGCGGCGTCTTGGCAAACGATGAAGACTAGGATGAGATGTAATCCATCTGCCACGCCACCACGCTGCGCCCTGCCGTATCCTGCCACAACCGAGCGAGATTGGCACGAAAGCCAAAATCAGGAATTTTCATGGACAAGTTCTGGAATTTCGTATCGCAACGGAATTCTTCGCCATTAAATCGTTGCGACCTGTGGCGATGTGTCCTGTGGCTGCTGATGTTGCTCTGCGGCGTGTCTAGCTTTGACTGCATTCCGATCGCTCGTGGGCAGGACAAATTGATTGACCGCGAGTACACGCTCAAGGCAGTGCACATCTACAAATTCGGCACGTACATCGAATGGCCAAATAGGGCGTTCGCCGACGCGTCCAGTCCATTTGTCATTGCCGTATTAGGGCCGGATCCCATTGGCGACGACCTGCGCAAAATCGCCGCGGTGAAGAAGATTGACGGCCGGAAAATCGTGGTCCGCCAGTTCCAACGCCCAGTCGACGTGCAAAATTGTCACATACTGTTCATGACCAGGCTGGTCGACGGTGAAACCCAAAAGGCGGTAATCCAGCAGCTATCCGGGCGAGGCGTCCTGTTCGTCGGGGAAACCAAAGACTTCCTGCAGCACGGGGGCATTATCGACTTCATGGTGCAAGAGAACCGAATCCGTATGTATATATCACAGCGCGCTTACAAACGCGAGGGTTTGAAGGTCAGTGCGCAGCTACTGCGCGTCATGACCGTCCTTTAACGTAGGGCGAGTCGCATGGAAGCGAATAGAGCCAAACGCTCGACACGAATCTCACAACCTTACCTTGCCTGCGAACGTGGATCCCCGAATTGCCCCGATGCGTCGGCGCATCGGCTACTGCTTACGTGCTCCCGACCATCCGCCTTGTGGCTGCTGGTTGCGATGGGATGGTCTGTGCTGCACGCCTACCCGACGCTGGCCCAGGTTGCCGACGGCATATCGCCACCAACCCCCAGTACGATTCATCTAAACGACGAAACAGAGAATGCCACGGACAACGTCGGGCAGGTTGACGAAATGGACGATATTCTGGGCTTGCTCGATGCGCCGCTGGAAGATCTTGCCCGCCAAGATGTCGTTGTGCCCGCGCTAGACGTGGAAGTGTCCACCGTGTCGCGCAGGACCAGTACGGTTGGCCATAGCCCGGCAGCGGTGTACGTCGTCACCGGCAAGATGATCCGACGCAGCGGAGCCAGATCCATTCCAGAAGTCTTACGCATGGTGCCCGGCGTCGAAGTCGCTCGCACGACCGCGAATCGATGGGCGGTGACGAGCCGCGGGTTCAACGGCAGCTTTGCAAACAAACTACTTGTGCAGATCGACGGCCGCAGTGTGTATTCGCCTATCTTCGCCGGCACGTACTGGGAAGCGCAGAACCTGCCGCTGGAGAACATCCAGCGGATCGAAGTGATTCGCGGGCCGGGTGCCACGGTCTGGGGTGCTAATGCGGTGAATGGTGTGATTAATATCATCACCAAGAACTCGCAAGACACCCTAGGAGTCCTGGTTAACGTGGGAGGCGGAACCGAGGAGCGGGACTTCGCCACGGTCCAATACGGCGGTCGTCTCGGGGCCGGCGCAACGTATCGTGTATACGGTCAATACCTCAATCGGGACCGGGCCTTCTCGCCTACCATCGCCAACGACAATTGGCGCCTGGGCCAGGGTGGATTCCGGATGGACTGGGACCTGGATTCGAGCCAAACGGACGTGATCACCGTCCAGGGCGACTACTACGACGGGCAACTCGGCAACGTCCGAACCGTCCCCAGCCTTGCCGCGCCGTTTCAGGAAACCGTGCGGGAACGCCTCGGGCACCGCGGTGCCAACCTGCTGGCACGCTGGGAGCATGTTTCAAGTGATGAGTCAGATTACGGGCTGCAAGTCTACTACGACTGGGTCCAACGCCACAACATCGTTCTTACCGAGCAAGACGTCCACACACTCGATATCGATTTCCAACACCGATTCCAATGGACGGCAAACCAGCAGCTTGTCTGGGGAATGGGCTACCGCTCGGTCGCCGCTGATACGCTGCCATCAACGTCGCTGGTCTTCGCCCCGGCAAGCCGGCACACGGACCTGTACAGCGCTTTTGTCCAGGACGAAATCACGTTGCTGGACGATCGGCTGTACTTCACCTTGGGCTGTAAGGGCGAGCACAACAGCTTTACCGATTTCGAGTTTCAGCCGACGGCTAGGCTGCTGTTCCTTCCAAGCGACCGAGCTTCGGCGTGGGGAGCCGTCTCCCGTGCGGTACGAACGCCTTCGATCGTCGAGGCTAACAGCGGCTTCCTCCGCTTGATAGCCGACCCGCCGTTGCCACCGTTCCTCCATCCGATCATCCGCTCTAACCCAAGTTTCGGGGCCGAGGAGGTAATGGCCTACGAGCTGGGTTATCGCGCCCAGCCCACCGACGCGTTCTCATGGGACCTTGCGCTGTTCTACAATGTGTACCACGATCTGCGTACCTTTGACGTCGCCTCGGTGATCCCACCCGTGTTCCCGGTGAGCAATCGCATGCACGGTGAATCGTACGGCGCAGAACTGGCTTGCGCTTTGCAGTTGACGCCGCGCTGGCGGTTGCGGGGCAACTACTCGTTTCTCCAACTCCAACTGCACGCGGCACCGGGCACGCTTCCGACTTCCGAGGACGACGAGGGCAAGAGCCCCCACAATCAAGTGTATCTACAATCGTCGTGGGACCTGCCATGCTGCCTGGAATTCGATCTGATTGCCCGTTATGTGGACATCTTGCCCACATATCGCATTCCGAGCTACATATCGCTTGATCTGCGATTCGGTTGGCACCCCCGAGAGAATCTGGAATTCGCCGTGGTCGGCCAGAGTCTCCTGGACGACGACCGGTTTGAGTTCGATTCAGATTTCTTCCGCACGCAAAACACGGGACTCCAGCGAGGTGTGTACGGGATGGTGACGCTGCGACAGTAGATTCGAGAACGTTTCCGGGGGCGGGTCTTACGTGTCAACGACATGGAACGGACCCATGTCGGATGCCCCAGGTTCCTGACACATGACACCCGAATCCGATACGCATGAAGCGACGACTTGCCGCTGTTGCGAGTAGCGATCCACCAGATCCAGGAGTGTCGCCGGCTCGATTGGCTTGCTGGCGTAGTCGTCGCAGCCGGCATCCAGGCACTGCTGGCGATCGTGGACCATGGCGTGAGCCGTCAGAGCGATAATCGGGCCCGAGTATCCTTCGTCGCGAAGCCGACGGGTGGCGGAATAGCCGTCCATGACAGGCATTCGCATGTCCATCAAGATCACATCAAACGGCCAGCTGCTATCGTCACCACTTCCTTCCGGGCTGTCTTGGAAATCAAACGCCTTCTGCAAGGCGTCACGACCGTTTTCAACGATGATGACGGTGGCACCAGCGTCTTCGAGAATTCCGGCAATCAGCCGCTGGTTGTCGGGGCGGTCCTCCGCCAGTAGTACTCGGCAATCGAGCTTGTGTTTGGCTTCCGGGTGTGGCCGATCCTGCGGGGCGATTACCGGCACGAGTTCGGGACGATACTCCACCATGTTCACACCGTCCAGCGACCCGGTTGGAATAGTAATGGCGAATGTGCTTCCGATGTCCAATTCGCTCGTCACCTCGATGGTACCACCCATCGTCTCGGCCAGCCGTTTGCTGATCGCCAAGCCCAACCCGGTGCCCTCGAATCTTCGACTGGATGACATATCGACCTGCGTGAAAGGCCGGAAGATCCTCTCCATTCCTTCGGCCGACATGCCCACTCCTGTGTCAATGACGTCAATGCGGAGTCTCGGTCCGACTGCATCGTTTGATAACATACGCGTCACAATCCGGACGCTTCCGCTTTCTGTGAACTTGACTGCATTGCCGACTAGGTTCAGCAGGATCTGCCGCAGGCGGTTGGGATCCATCAACATTGTCTTGGGAACCGCTCCAACAAATTCCTCCACCAAATTCAAGCCTTTTTCAGCAGCGCGAACCTGCATCAACGAAACAACATCGGCGATGAGTTGCCTTGGCGAATAAGGCGCCAATTCTAGCTCGATCCTGTCGGCTTCGATCTTCGCAATGTCGAGAATGTCGTTAATAATGGTCAACAAGTGGTCGCCGTTGCGTTGGATCGTTTCGGCACATTCAGCGGCCCTGGGATCTTGGACCGTCTCCACCAGGATGCCGGTGAAGCCCAGGATGGCCGTCATGGGCGTCCGTATTTCGTGGCTCATGGCCGCCAGGAAGTCACTCTTGGCGTGATTGGCTGCCTCGGCGGCATCCAACGCCACCTGAAGCTCCGCCGTACGCTCGACGACTCGCTGCTCCATGTCGTCGTGCGCACGCTGCAACTCGTCGCGGGCCGCTGCAATCTGATCCAACATACCGTTGAAGCCGGCGCACAAGATGCCCAATTCGTCGCGGCTGGAGACCTCGACCCGCCGTGAGTAGTCGCCTTGCTGGGACACTTCCTCCATCGTGTCCGCCAGTCTACATACTGGTTGCGTCAGTGATTTCTGCAGCCGGCCCGTTACGAGAATCGAGAAGGCCAGCGCAGCCGTCATCACGCCAACAACGATCCAAAACGTCTGTACGAGTTGAGAGTTGATTTCATCCAGGTTGGCCAACAAATAGATGGTCCCGACCTTCTCGCCGTCTCGGTGGATATCCTCCGCGATTTCGACATGACCGCTCCGAAATATTGCTTCCTCCGTGATGCGAGGCGTAGCCGGTGGCACATGCGCGCCGGTAGGCTCGGGCGGATAGGTTACAAAAATGGCCCCGTGGGCGTCGTACAGAGCAGCCAGTTCGACCGAGGGCTGAAGTCGTAGCGAGGACAGCACTTCGGTCGCTGTGTCCGTATCGAAAAACTCGAGGGCTGTGGTTGCATTCGAGCCCAGAATGTCAGCCAGGGCAACCAGTTGGTCTGCCTTGGCCTCACGAATTCTCCGAACATCGTTCAAGACAAACGAACCGCACGCCAGTGCCAACGCCACGAGAATCCCCGACATCGTCAGCAGGCTGAGTTTGCGTCGAATAGGCCAGTCATTAACAGAAAGCATGGGCGCGCAATCCTCCAATGAGTAAACGTGGCATACAAATACCGGGGGGCTATGAGAATCTATCGCCTACACATTCGAGGGATGCCACCGCAGGCCAGCAAAGCCACCCACACGTCACTGACGGTGCGAGTCGGTACCAAAAGCGGTCGCCAGAGCGCTCGATACTAGTCTCCGCGATCCACACAGCCGCACTCCGAAGCCACTGCCCTCAGGCTGGCGGGCATAGAAACCGGCAGATGCGACATTTTCACGTATGCCGCGCACGATGTTGTAACCCAGACTTGTTCGGCATATTCGCCGAGCTTTCTACAAAACTCCGTTTCACTAGGCGTGGTCGGGACAGAGCAAACTATGACCAAGATACTCGTTGTTGATGATGCGCCGGACAACATAGCGCTGCTCAGCTTCGATCTGAAGGATCGAGGTTATGAGGTATTGGCGGCGTCGAACGGCCCCGAGGGGCTGGATATCGCGGCAGCCGAGCATCCCGATGTCATCCTGCTTGACGTGATGATGCCGGAGATGAATGGGATCGAAGTCTGCCGAAAACTCAAGGAAGCCCCCCAGACCAGCATGATTCCCGTGATTCTCGTTACGGCGATGGGGCTGGACGACAATGTGGTTGCAGGATTGGACGCAGGCGCGGACGACTATGTCTCGAAGCCATTCCGGAGAGAGGTACTCGCGGCTCGCATCCGCGCCGCGTTGAGGATTAAGGAAAGCTACGATACCGTGCTGCGTACGAATCAGGAGCTACAGCAAGAGGTAGAATGCCGCAAGAAGGCCGAGCAATCCTTGCGAGACAGCGAGACGAGATACCGAACGTTGTTTGACTGCTCGGCCGACGCCATCATGACGCTGACGGCAGAAGAAGGGTTCTTGAGCGGTAACGCGGCGACGGTCGCACTGTTTGGCTGCACGGATGAAGACCACTTCTGCGCCCACGGGCCAGCCGACTTGTCCCCAAAGCATCAACCAGACGGCCAATTCTCTGCGACAAAGGCCCAGGAGATGATGGCTACCGCTCTTGCCGAAGGCTCCCACTTTTTCGAGTGGACCCACAGACGAGCTGACGGCCACGAGTTTTCCGCCACCGTGCTCTTCGCTCGGGTGGAACTCGAAGGCAAAGCAATGTTGCAGGCTACCGTCCGCGATATCACCGAACGGAAGGAGCGGGAGGCGCAGGTCGAGCGATTGAACCGCGAACTGGTCGAAGCATCCCGCCGTGCCGGCATGGCTGAGGTTGCCACCGGCGTGCTACATAATGTCGGCAATGTACTGAACAGCGTGAACGTATCGGCTAGCGTTATATTCGAGAAGGTACGCGGTAGCCGCGTGGCCCGAGTGTCCTCGGTTGCGGCCCTGCTGGACGAACACAGCGACCATTTGGTGGACTTCCTGATGGCCGACAGTCGAGGAACGCAAATTCCGGTGTTCCTGGAGTTGCTCGGCAAACACCTGGAGGGTGAGAGGGAGATCGTTCTCCAGGAATTGACTGAACTGGTGCAGAACATCGAACATGTGAAGGAAATCATCAACGTTCAACAATCGCACAACCGTGTTGGTGGCGTCCAAGAAGTGGTTCGACTGGACGAAGTCTTGGATGGCGCAGTCAAGCTGAACACGGCCAGCTTCATGCACCATAGCGCAAAGATCGTGCGAGAGTACGAGGAAGTGCCCCCGCTGACGATTGACAAACACCGGCTGCTGCAAATCCTGGTGAACTTGATCGGGAACGCGAAGGAGGCGTTGAAAGCGTCCCCAGACGACGACAGGCAAATGACCCTTCGCATAGGATTTGATCGCGATCACGGCGTGAAGCTCACAGTGTCTGACAACGGTATTGGCATCAGTCAGGAGAACTTGACCAAGATTTTCGGACACGGATTCACCACCAGACGAGACGGCCACGGTTTCGGACTGCATAGCAGCGCCCTGGCCGCAAACGAACTTGGTGGCTCGCTAGAAGTCGAAAGCGACGGTCCCGGTTGCGGCGCGAGCTTCCACTTGAAATTACCCTTGACCGTCGAGGAGAAAACGCAGTGCAAGGCGTAGAACAGATTCGTGATCGTCGTATTCTGGTCGTCGACGACAACAAGGCGATCCATGACGACTTCCGAAAGATTTTGGTAAGCGATGATGCCCTGCCGCATTTTGACGACATGGAATCGTCGCTGTTTCGGGGCGAAGTCGCAGAAGATGGGCAATTGAAATACGTCGTCCACGACGCCTATCAGGGCCGAGAAGCACTACAGAAGGTGGTCGAAGGACTGCAGATCGGCGAACCTTTCGATCTTGCGTTCATCGACATGCGAATGCCGCCGGGATGGGACGGTGCTGAAACAATCGAGCGGATCTGGCAGGTAGATCCCGAACTGCAAATCGTGATCTGCACGGCCTATTCAGACTATTCATGGACCGAGCTTTTCGAGAGGCTCGATGGTCGTGACAACCTGTTGATCCTCAAAAAGCCATTCGACAACACTGAAGTGCAGCAACTGGCAGTCGCGCTGACAGAGAAACGCGAGTTGGCCCGGAAGGCAAAGCTCCGCACTGATGAACTTGAGCGATTGGTTGACGAGCGAACTGCGGCCCTGGCTGAGAAAGACGAGCAGTTGCGACAAAAGCAGAAGCTCGAATCTATCGGGGCACTGGCGGGTGGAGTCGCCCACGAATTCAATAATTTGCTGCAGGCCATCCGTGGGTACAGCCAATTCGCCATGGAAGCCCTTGATCCTGATGATCAACCCCACCAGGACCTGCAACAAGTCGTGACGGCGACTGACCGAGCCGCTACGTTGACACGTCAATTGCTGAACTTCAGCCGCCGGGAAGCCTTCAGCAAGACAACCGTTGATGTCAACGATTTGGTGGATGAAGCCATCGAGTTGATACAGCCCGTCATCGGCGAGCGGATCGAGACAGAAATCAATCTCGCGCAAAACGTGGGCTCGGTTCTCGCCGATCGAACAATGCTGCAGCAAGCATTGATGAATCTCTGCATCAACGCGCGGGACGCCATGCCAACGGGAGGCAAACTGAGTATCCGCACCGACACCGTGACGGTCAGCGAGATGTATGCCGAGGTGCATCCTGACGTCCGTCCCGGTACGTATGCTCGGATCATCATTACCGACACGGGCTGCGGCATGCCTTCCGAAATCAAACAGCGGATTTTCGAACCGTTTTTCACGACGAAGGAAGTCGGCAAAGGTACTGGGCTGGGACTTGCAATGGTCTACGGTGTAGTGACCGAGCACGATGGGGCTGTACACGTTTACAGCGAACTTGGCCAGGGGACAACTTTCAGGATCTACATGCCGCTGCAGGGAGCAGTGTGCCGCAGCGTCGAGACGCTTGCAGAGGGCCCTCAAGGTGGCACGGAGACCATTCTCGTGGCCGAGGACGAGCCGCTAGTCCGTGATACGGCGGTTCGTATTCTCCAACAAGCGGGATATGTCACGCTAGAGGCGGAAGACGGTGAAGAGGCCGTGCGTCTGTTCGAGGAAAACGGAGAGAACGTATCTCTGGCATTACTGGATATGGTGATGCCGCGGATGAGCGGCCGGGAAGCCTACCTGCGAATGAAACAGATTAACCCATATGTCGAAGCTGTATTCTGCACAGGCTACGACCCGCTGGCGAATCAGGTGGCTGCAGAGGCTTGCGAGGAAGTAGAGCTGATCGAAAAGCCTTATCAGCCGGAGAAACTGCTGCACGCGGTAAGACAGGCGATCGACGCGCCATTAGGGACGCCTGCCTAGGTCTGTCTAAACAGTCAGATAGGTGCGATTGAGGGAGGGCGAGGCTCCCGCACAGCTTCGCGGCCAGCGGAAAGCTTCGCCCTCCCGCTTTGTACCGAAGCTTGGGCGTCTACTTCCGTGCCAGTCGTCGAAGTGCTTCGATACCGCGTTCGACGACTTCATCGTTCGCCGCATACGACAGCCGGAAGTGCGTGTCCCGGTGGCTGAAGATGCCGCCCGGGATGATCAGCAAGTTTTCTTTGCCGGCTTCTTCCACAAACTCAGTCCCCGTGCCCCTCGGTGCTTTCGGGAAGGCGTAGAACGCGCCACCCGGCTCTACCAGCTCGTACACATCAGACAGACCTTCAACGATCATGTCACGCTTGCGGCGGTATGCCTCGACATGTGGGCCGATGTCCACGTCCATGGCGACAGCGCCGGCCCACTGAGCGGGTTGCGGTGCGCAGACGAACGTGTACTGCTGGATCTTGACCATCGTGTCGATCACTTCGGCCGGGCCATGTACGTAACCCAGCCGCCAACCGGTCATAGCGTGGCTCTTTGAAAAACCATCGATGACGATCGTCCGCTCGTTCAGCTTGGCGGCTGACAAGAACGGCTCGTCGTAGCAGAACTGGCGGTAGACTTCGTCTGACAACAGCGCAATATTTCGTTCGGCGGCAAGTTCGGCCAGCCCCCGAATCTCTTCCGGTGCAGCAATTACGCCCGTTGGATTCGCCGGACTGTTCAGCAGGATCAGTTTGGTACGCGGTGTGATCGCGTCCGCGACCTTGTTCAGATCGATGCGAAAATCGGGGTAGGTGTCGATAGACACGGTGCATCCGTGCACTAGGCTGACCAGCGGCTCGTACATGACGAAAAACGGATCGAATACGATCACTTCGTCGCCGGGATTGACCAGCGACATCATCGACATCACCAATCCGCCGCTTGTGCCCGAACAAACGAAGACTCTGCGATCGTCGTGTCCGTATTCCGCGTCGACCTGTGCCTGCAACTTTTCACGCAATATCGGCATCCCTTGCGTCAATGCGTAGCCGTTCTTGCGACTCTGAACGGCATCGACGCAGGCATCTCGGACCTGCTCCGGAACGTCAAAGTCCGGTTGACCGATCGACAGATTGATTGGGTCCTCAAGTTGGTTTGCCAAGTCAAACGCCTTTCGTATACCACTGCTATCGAAGGCTTTCGTACGTTCGGCAATCCAAGAAATACTCATGGAAAATCACTCAAACATGGCCAAGATTGATAAGAAACCGGCGACTAAGAGTATGGCGAACCGACCCCGGAAGCACAACCATGGCCCGGTTGTCAGTCTGGAGGTCATTGCCAACAATGGCGATGTGGCTGCTATTGTGGCGCGGCAAGTTTGGGATATCCGCATAGCTCGTTTAACCCGAAGCCGGAGGCGATGGCGAGCAGTGGGATGGATCGTCCACACGCGGCGCCCGGCTTCGGGTTAAACGAGGACACGATAAGCTGGCGGCACAATATCGACCGTTGCCGCGACTATAACTTGAACCAAAGTGACAACACGCGTGTTAATTGAAACGCATGCTCTAACCAAACGCTATGGCAGGATTGCCGCGCTAGAAGACTGCACTCTAGGAGTCCGGCCGGGCGAGGTGTACGGATTGCTGGGGCCGAACGGTGCTGGCAAGACGACGTTATTGCGTTTGCTGCTCGGCTTCCTGAACCCAACCTCAGGAGCCGCCGCGATCGATGGATTGGATTGCCACCATCAGTCTCTGCGCGTCCGGCGGCTGGTTTCGTACTTGCCCGGCGAAGTGCGATTGTTCCGCCAGATGCGCGCCCGGAAAGTGCTCAAGTTCTTCGCGGAGTTGCGTCCGGAGGGTAATTACCTGAGATCGTTGGCGTTGGCAGCGCGTCTGGAATTGAACCTGTCGCGTCGAGTCTCGGCGATGTCAACCGGTATGCGTCAGAAACTTGGCATAGCCGCCACCATGGCCGCTGACACGCCTCTGCTGATCCTCGACGAACCCACCACCAACTTGGATCCGACGATCCGCGGTGTGGTGTTGGAATTGGTGGACGAGGCCCGCGACTTGGGACGGACAGTCTTGTTCTCGTCGCACGTTTTGTCCGAGGTGGAACAGGCCTGCGACCGGGTCGGCTTTCTCCGAGGCGGCCGGCTCGTGCGCACGCAGACTATGTCCGAATTGAACTCCCGCCACAGAATCCGTGCCGTGTTAGCCGGCCCCATGCCGTCTGCACCTGCGTCGCTGGACGGCAAGTTGTCCATCCGCTCGGACGAAGATGGGCACGTGATTATCGAAACGCCCGGTGAACTCTCGCCACTTCTGTCCTGGTTGTCCACCTTGCCGCTCAAGCGTATGAACGTCGAACCAATCGGCCTGCGAAGCCTGTACGATCAGCTTCACGGCGAACCGTCCGAAGAAGCCGAGATCGCCGATGAATAGATCCCTGTTGAACAAGTCCATACACGAGTCTCGGCTCCTGCTGCTGTCATGCATGGCCGCGATGTACTCGTTCTGCTGGGCACGGGTGTGGGTGGTCAGCCAGTTTGACATGAGCCGTTTCAAGGCGGTTATCGAGCAGTTCCGCGAATACGAACGTTTCTCGCCCGTGCCTTTCGAGCAACTCTTCACCTACGCCGGTCGTATCGCTCTGACGTACGACGAACCGATTGTCGTTGTCTGTGTGACGTTATGGGCCATTGCCCGCGGATCAGACTGCGTCAGCGGCGAGGTAGGACGCGGCACCATGGAAATGCTGTTGGGCCAGCCGGTCAGTCGCGTTAAGGTTCTGTGGTCGCAAGCCTCCGTGACGATCGCGGGGATCGCGATCTTGGCGTTGACTTCGTGGCTGGGCGTGTATACGGGAGTCATGACGAATTCGGTGCAGGAACTCGCACCACGGGATACACTGACGATTCCTTTGCTGGACATCGAACTTCCCAACCCGCTGGCAGAGGAGAAGACACAGTTGACACCACTCGCGGAGAAAGTGGATCCCGACGTTTTTGTTCCAGCGGCGGTCAATCTGTTTTCGTTGGGCTTCTTTTTGGCAGGTTTGACCAGTTTCTTTTCATCGCTCGATCGCTATCGCTGGCGAAGCATCGGGTTGGTTGTTGGCATCTACATCTTCCAAGTGATCGTCAAAGTTCTTGCGCTGGCGACGGACAACCTACGGTGGTTGTTGAACTGCACGTTCTTCACGGCCTTCGAGCCGGAACGGTTCGTCAGCATTGCGGCAAACACTCCAGAGCACACGTGGAGTTTGGCACTGTATGACGACGCAGGCCGCTGGATGGAATTGGGACCGATGGGATACAATCTGATCCTGATCGGCATGGGGCTGGTGGCCTACATTGGCGCCACGGTGGTTTTCCATCGTCGCGACCTGCCTGCGCCGCTCTAGCCGCCCGAAAAGCACGCCCCGGTAGGATCGCCTGACACCGCCAAAGCCGTCAAGAAGCTTGACCTCACGGCTAGAGAATGCGATCATATTGGCAACGAGCGGCACCCTCTTCAGTTGGGTGAGCAAATCGTTGTGTATCATTTCAATGCATCCCATTCTCGTTCGAGGGCATTTCCATGCGTTGCAGCAATTCTCTGAAACAGTCTGTTGGCCTTTTGGTGGCAGTCGCCACGCTTCTTGTGGCCGGTTGCGATACGGACGTCGGCGAGCTTGCATCGTCAGTCAAGGAAGCTGCGAGCGAAGGCGTCGACAAAGTCTCGGAAACGGTATCTGAGACCGCTGCGGAAGTCAAAGACACGGTGCAAGACGCAACGGACACTGTCAGTGAGGGCGTCGGTCTTGCCGGCAGTATCGACATGAAGTTGGACTCGCCGATCCAAGCCGGTGCCTGCTACGCGAAGTTCGTGCAGCCCGCATCGAGTCGCCCCGGCGTGTTTCAACTGCAAAGCTACCGCGATGCCGCCGACGAGTCGTTTCCCTCGGTCTTCGTGCAGGCCCAGGTATCAGCGGCCACCCTGGTGGAACTGACCGGTCAAACGTTGCCCGCCCAGGTGTTTGTACAGTCCACCCAGGACGGTCCGACATGGCACGCGGAGACCGATCCGATACAGCTCAAGATTGGAGCCGTCGAAGACAAATTGATCTCGGCGGAAATCGTCAGCGGGGCGCTCGTGAACGCGGACACCGGTGTCAGCCAGCCAATTCAAGGCACGTTCAGCGGCGTGCTTCAGTAGGACTGGAGTCACCATCCGTTATCGTCATGATGTTTCCTGTCGAGTCATCTATGCGATCGTTTTCGTCGGCTCTCTCGTCATTCTTTTTTCCTCATAGAACAACAATCAGTGGATCGGGAAGGGTATCATGCACCGAGAAAAAGCAATCGTAACGTCGACTCTGTTGCTGCTCGTGTCGATCTATGGCCATCCCACTGTTTTGGCAAATCCTAGCGACAAGGATGTCGAAGCCGCTCTGGCCATCCATGACGTCGCGAATTCCCAGGAGTTGCTTGCGCAAACCCAGAAACTCTACGAGCAGGCCACCAAGACAATTCAAGGTATTATGAAGAGCGGCGGCCGGACTAATGCCCGGTCGCTCACGCAGGTCCACCTCAGCATTCGGCAGTTGCGCCGCTCCGCACTGGATCTGCAACTCCACGGCGAGCCCGCCGGATTCGACTTCAACCTTCGCGCCGGCCCTCTCCAGGAGGTGCTGAACAATGCTGTCGCACAGTTCAAACGCACCCAGCCGGGCGTTGCCCACGCGAACAAAATCCGTATGGGAATTCGTTCCACTAAGGCCATCCAGGCACGCACCGCTGCACTACAGCGGGTGAAACAACTAATCCAACAAAAGAAGTGGCAGGAGGCGTACACCGTACTGAACGAAGGATTGGACGACCTGACGTCGGCAATTATCTTCCTCGAATTCGAAGAGACTCGCGACTTCCTCACGCCGTTTTCTACGGTGATGATCTCCGTGCCCGACAACAGGAACAAGCTGGTGCGACAGCAGTTGCTGGATTCATTGGGGCAAGCCGCCGCGGCCCAGAAACCCGGCACCCAAGACCTTTTGGAGCGGATCGCGGCGGCAGCCAACGGACTACGAACCGCCCCGACGGCCAACATCGATGGCCGATCGTTTACCGGCCCTCAATGCCTCGATGGTTTCGCACGTGTTTGGAAACAAGTCCATCTGTCCGCTCTGCGTTGCCGCGCGATCGAATGGGCGCGGCACGTGAATATACCTGTTGCGATGGCCGCAAGACCAGCCAGCGAGCCCAACATGGTAGACGATACCGAATACGCGCTCTTCCACGGCCAGATCGTCGAAGCGTTGGCGAGCCTCGTCGAAGCGGACGCGGACCGAGCCACCGGCGACGAAGCGGCTGGACTGTACCGTCAGTACATCCAGATTTTTGCCCCCCTCGTCACACGAACCGCAGACGACAAGCTAGAGGTCGCGGCCACAGCCGCGCTGGAAAAGCTTGCGGCAAAGTCCCCCGGATTCGCCGCAGAAGTCAAGGCATACCAAGACGCCACCGGCGAACTGTTGCGTTGGCGCGAAAGAGTCGCCGGTGCGAAGACCCGTTCACACGCGGCGCAATTCCAACCGAGCGACCAATTGATGCTGCGATTGGTAACGAGCAAAGCCGACTTCAAAGGTCTCATCCAGGAGCGGAATCCTAACCTGAATGGAGCCTCTCTGATCGGATCATGCCCGGAGGTCCTTTCGGTCGCCAGTCAAGGGGCTATCGATCAACAAATCACCGTCGGCAATGTTGTTGGATTAGCGGGAACAACATTCAGCGTAGCCAGATACAATCTGCGACACTACGCCATGGTGGCCAAACCGGATATCGCCAACGAAATCCAATCCCTCAAAAGCGACTTGTTCGCCACGGATGCAGCGGCCCCGCTTTCTCTTCCCGCCGCGGCTGCAATCCACTCGGCGGAACAAGGCGACTACGTGGCGGTGGGCGGAGCGGTGAAGGGCATACACCTAGAGGGCCTCATCCCCCGATTTGCCGTGCTTTCGGAAGCTGCCTCGCCCTTTGTGGCCCTTGGTCCTCTTCCGGGAGAGCCGGATGATGACAGGCTGTTGAGCCATGTCTTGATGCGTTTCGATGTGCTTCCGAAGTGGGCGCAGCACAAGTACTTCTTCATCCAACTCGACCACCCCACTGCCTCGACAAGCGGCGGATAGACCGGGCATTTCATCCGTTTGTGGCCACGTTGGCCAGAACGTGGGTACATCGTCTGGGGTCGCGACCACGTTCTAGCGGACGTAGCTACGACCGTTTGTCGCAATTCCCCGGGGCGTGAAATATTCGGGTTAGCGTCTTCCTGTACGTCTTGTGCGTCCTGCACCGCCTCGCTCCCGGTACAACCCACCCCGAGTGGCCGATCCATCTCACGCCACGGCATCCTGATACCGATGTCAACATTTACCGGTCAAGGATACTAGGGTATCTGCACAGCATGGCAAAACCGTTCGGCGTAGCACTTCGCAGAAACGGCCTCAGCCAACTCCGCCGGTGACAACACTAACATCGATCAGAGCACAGGTGACCACCTTGTCCCAGGATGCGCCAACACGTCTGCGGCTTCATGTCGAGGAGCAGCCTCCAGTACCACCTCCCGATTTGAGCGAGATTCGGAGCCTGTCGGGCCTATGCCGGTCTTTCGAGAGCGTCACTGGATGGTGTTTGAAAAGCTCGAAAGTGGAGAGAGAGGCACGTGGATCCGTTTGGGCAAAGTCGATCAGTGCTTCGGACGACCAGCCGAATCAAGTGCTTGCCCTAGCGCCATCCGAATCACGTGGCCAAACTCGCCACGGACGCCCGCAACAATCGGGCGAATTCGCGGCGGTTCAGGAATTGGCGGATTCGATCGGTGAACTGCTGGGCGAACTAAATCAGACGCGACGTGCGCTTTGGAAACGCGAAGCCGAGTTGGCAGCTGGTGTGCCAATTGCACAACACGGAGACGACGAATCACATATTGCCGTCCGGCTGGAAGCCGTGCTGCAAGCCGGTGCCACAGCGGTTGGCGCTCAGGCCGCTGCTGCATACATGCTGGACGACACCACGCAGCAACTGAAGCTACGTTCGTGCTGGGGACTACCGAAAAGCCGCCTTCTGGATCCGCCACGGAGACTACGTGGCGCAGCGGCCGATCTAGAGGCTCTGGTCGGTCACGCGGTTGTTATGGAGGACACAACTCTTCTGCCCCATTGGAAGGTACCCGAGGAGTTTCGTTCGGCGGTCTGCGTTCCGATTTCAAGTCCTACGACACCGCTCGGTACGTTCTGGGTATTCTGTGATGACGTGCGCAAGTTCTCCGTGGACGAGACGAACCTGATCGAAATCGTCGCTGGTCGGATTGCGGCAGACATGGAACGGGAAATGCTGCTTCAGCACAGCGTACAGTCGAATACCCTACGGCGACAGTTGTCCCACGCTGCCGGATGGCAGACCAGCCGTCTGCCACGCATCAAGCCGCTTTTGGACGGTTGGGACGTTGCGGGCTGGACTCTGCAGGGTGAATCCCTGGGCGGTGACTTCTTCGATTGGTCCGTGTTGCCCGACGGTTCTCTTGCAGTCGCCGTGGGTGATGCACAAGGAAAGATGCTCGAAGCCGGACTGACGGCGGCCGCGCTTCACAGCGCGCTCAAGTCGCACTCCTCCTACCGCCACACGGCCCTACAGATGGTCCAACGGATCAACGAGACTCTCTGGACGGCTTCGGCTGGCGACCAGTTCGCATCCCTCTTCTACGCCATGATCCAACCCGACAGCGGCCAGATTGAACACACGACGGCGGGCCACGTCTATGCCGCGATCGTGGGCGAGTCACTGCGCGGCGTTACCACATCCGACACAACACCGCTGGGTGCACAACCGGACGCCGACTACGTATCATCGCATGACGAATTGGCGTGCGGCGAGGTCCTGGTAGTGCTTAGCGAAGGCATCCAGAGAATGCTCAAATCGAAGAACAACCGCGTTCTGTGGCGGCTTGTTCAACGCTATCGCGAGCGAAGTGCCGATGAACTGGCAGATAAGCTTCGTTCGTTTCTCGACCGAAACTTCGGCCAAGCCGTCGCGGACGACCAGACTGTGCTGGTGGTCAAACGATCTCCCCAGTAGTAGGCACTCCTTGACGAGCGACCGATTTTGCCTAGACTTTCAAGGTAGCTTTCCAACTCGCGGGAGTGGCGGAATTGGCAGACGCGCTAGGTTGAGGGCCTAGTGTCCTTTTAGGACGTGGAGGTTCAAATCCTCTTTCCCGCACTGCACTTATCTTGTTTGCCGCAAAGGGCTTGCGACGTTTTTCGCAAGCCTTTCTTTTTGCGCCGCAAGGACTTATGGCTTTCCGATGGTCTATCGATGGTCTAAAATGGTCTGCGACGTTGATCCTGTGTGTGTTGGCCGCTGCCAGACGATGGCCGAAATCCTAGACCATAGAGTAGACCATAGCCCTACGAGGGCAATGCCATGGCGAGCCTGGAACATCAGACCACCGGCAATTACACCATTCGTTTCTACTTCGGCAAGCGGAAGTACAACCGGTCCCTGAACACGAAAAACCAGCGGACAGCCGAAGCCGCAAAGGCCAAAGTTGAGGAGACCATCAGGCTCCTCAAGCGAGGCGTGTGGAAGCTGCCTTCGGACGCCAGCTACGACGATGCGGGCGAGTTCATTGTGAGCGGGGGGCAGCGGATCGGCAAACCAACCACTCTGCGCACCGCCGTCACGCTGTCTGAGGTCAGGACCGCCTACTTCGACTCCATACCCGAAGGTGCCAAGGCTCCCAGTTCCCTTGGCACAGAGAAAACGCACGCTGGGCATCTTGTTCGGCTCCTAAAAGGCTCGACCCTGATGGAAGCGATACGGGAGCCTGACTTGCAGACGCAGTACATCAACAAGCGTGCCAAGGAAAAAGGCCACAGAGGGAAGAGTATCCAGCCAGATACTATCAAGAAGGAACTCCAAACCTTCTTCCAGATGTGGGACTTCGCTAGGGCTAACGGTTGGGTCAAGGATGATCTCCAGCGGAAGCGGCTCAAGTACCCAAAGACCGCCGAGAAACCGCCATTCAAGACGTGGCAGGAGATCGAGACCACCATCAGCAGAGGCGGACTCACTGACCGACAGGTGGAAGAGCAGTGGGACTGCCTGTTCCTAAACGAAGAGCAAGTGCTGGAACTGATCGAGTTCGTAGCGAAGAACGCCGAACACGATTTTGCCCTGCCGCTTTTCGCCATCCCGGCATTCACGGGCGCAAGGCGCAGCGAGGTGATCCGCTCGCAGGTTGACGACTTCCCCTTGAACGGCGGCCCCTGCTGGATTCGAGAGAAGAAGCGCAAGCAGGATCGCAGTATCAGCTACCGGCAAGTACCTCTCCTGCCGCCGTTGAAAGAAATCCTGGAGGCGTGGTTGAAGAAGCATCCTGGGAGTAACTCTCTCATCTGCACGCCGCCCAACTCCATGAGAAGTCGCACCAAGTCGGAGGCTTCCGAGCCGCTGACCAAGGATCAGGCCAACGATTTCTTCCAGCGAACCTTGGTGACCAGCAAATGGAAAGTCATCAGGGGGTTTCACACGCTTCGGCACAGCTTTGCGTCCATCTGTGCTATGAAGGGCATTCCACAGAGCATCATCGACTCTTGGATGGGCCATCAGACGGACGAGATGCGGGCACGATATCGTCACCTGTTTCCCGAAGAGACCAACGAGGCCATGGGCAAGGTCTTCACGTCCAGTGGTCTATTCGCCAGGGGACGGTAAACCCGTGCTGGCGATTCTCGCCACGGCCGCATCTGGAATTCGCCATTCCCTTCCGACCTTGAATGCGTCAGGGATTCGCCCGGTGTTGCATGCCTGACGCAATGTGGGTTCCTTGTAGCGGGGCAACAACTGGGCCGCCTCTTTGGGCGTGTAAGCTTCCTTGCGCTGTTCCCCGTTTCGCTGCCCAATAGAAGCGACCAACCCATCGATCTTGGCTTCTAGCGATTTGATTGCGGAGGAATCGTCGCCCCGCTTGTAGGGAGGTGGATCGAAGTGATCAGCGACCCTGCCCAAGTAGCGGTTCATTTCCCGAAACTCTTGGAGCACTTCCCAGAACAACTGGTAGGTGTTCTTGTTCAGATGTCCAGCAACGTCAGCGGCGTCCGCATCGGAGATCTCAAAAGGCATCGGGACACACCATCAACCAGTCGCACAAAACACCGAGACAGACTTGGATCTCGATCCATGCAACTGGCTCCCACAGGATATACCTGCATCCTGAAACCAGGACGGCTCCCCCAGCAAAGAGGCTGGCCGGAACTTCCTTCGGACTCTTAGCAGCGCACCAAGAGGATGGCGGGGCCGCAGCACCCCATTGACTTTTTGACCCGTCTGCCGCAACGGGAGCGACTTGATCCATCTTCGCCGTCACCGGCTTGCTGCCGGAATCGCCCGTGGGCTACTCCCGTGAAAGGGATAGGCTAGGAGTCGCTGATTGTGTCTGCTGGGATTCTACCCTGGTGAGTACCCTTCGTAAACTGAAAATGGAAGGTAGGTTCCCTAGCATGTCCTGTCCGGAACAGAACGCAGTCACACTGGGCAGTCCGTCGAACAAATGCCACGGCCGACACCGCAGTAAAGCTGGCAACGCCAAACCGAAGATTTCGAAATTCTCCAGCGGCCATGTTTAATCCGGCGTTTTAATGTTTAATGCTTCCCATGTTTAATTCCATCCGAGTTTAATCCTTGTCGTTTATTTGTTCTTCCGTCAGGTTTTCGAAAACGGAAGATCGTGCCCTACTCGATGGGCGGCCGTCCACAGATTTATCTGCCACTACCTAGACCAAGTACCGGCATGTGCATGCCGTCCACGCCTGCTTTCCTTCGGTCGATGCCCTTCGTCCAAGCCACAGTGGGCCGCACGCTTCGCCATCACAGGGCTACCGGTCAGGAACACGGCGCTGCACGCAAAGGACTCTGTACCAGCCCGCCGAACGCACCCAAGGGACAAGGCGTTGCCCCGGCAACTTCAAGTTTACGACGGCAGGTGACCAGGGTATAATGTCCCCGCTACAACCAATCGTTTTCTAGTAGCGTCCTCTACCTGCGCTGGGCAACTCTCCAGCACGAACTTGGACGCTCAATCCGTCTGTGCAACTGGAACAGTGCGCTCCGACCCAACAGCAGTTGGCGTTCGGGCCGCCTCCGATTGCGCTGCGGATTGAGCGTCCTTTTTTGTTGGAGTAGTGCTCATGAAGCGCAAGCTTACTCTGCCCAAGCCCCGTAACGTAGCTGCTGGCCGCAACAAGACGACAAATGGCAACGGACGGTCCTCCCATCCCCCCGCCGCAATCGATCCGAATGGAGGCAGCAGGCCGAAGTCCAAGAAGTCTTCGGCGTGGAGGGGTGTGGTGGGTGTGTCGGGTAATACCCAATTCGTCGGTGCCGAACTTGTTTGGGACGAAGATCGTCATCCCGCCGACAATTATTCCCACCTGGGAAAACAACTGGCCGAAGCCGGTGACCTCTTCCGGGGGCCAATCATTGGCGGCGGATTGGTTCGTCTCTTCCGGGACGGAAAACATGCCCAGATCAACAAGGGTTCGGAACTGCTTCCGGTGATCGTTGACCGGGTGCCCGTGCGGGTCATCAAGGACGGCAAGAGCAAGGGCAGCAAGATCGACGCTGTTCATCTCAACGCCATGCTTCAGTCCGAAGCGTTCCTGGGTCATTTCTTTCCCGTCGATCATATTTCCACGGTCCCGATGTACCTGCCCGGCTTCGTCGGGACGAAGCCGGGCTACAACGACGGAGGTAAAGATCAACGTGTCATCTATATGGGCGGTGATCCAGAGATCTCCGATTCATTGGAGACCATCAGCACCTTTCTTGATGTCATGGCGTTCGACAGCAATGCCGACCGGACCAATACAGTAGCGGCGGCATTGACCGTACTGCTCCGCAATTTCTGGCCGGGCAACAAGCCAGTCATCTCTGTCACGGCCAACAAGAGCCATGCGGGGAAGGATACGGTAATTTCGTTCGCTGCCGGGCTGGCAGGGTCCGTCTCCATCTCCTACCAATCCACCGACTGGGCGCTGGAACGGAGTTTTGTTGGTGCCGTAAAGCAATGTCCGGAGGCTGGTGTAGTGGTAGTCGAAAACGCCCGACTCCAGCGCAGCCAACGATTTATGGCATCGGGATTCCTGGAGAGATTTGTCACCGATCCGGAACCGCTGCTATTCTCCACAGGCACAGGCGCAGCGGCACGTCGCCGCAACGATCTGGTCTTGGCGATCTCCACCAATTTCGGCAGCGTCAGCGAAGACCTTCTCAACCGTAGCCTGCCGATCCACTTGAGCCCGGTGGGAGAAGTGGCTTCCCGCAGATCGCCCATCGGCAATCCCAGATACGAATTCTTGCCCGCCAACCGGGAACGCATCGCCGCAGAACTGCGAGGAATGGTCGAGCGTTGGAAGCAGGCGGGTCAGCCCTTAGATGAAGATGCTCGTCATCCTTTCTCCATGTGGTCCAAGACTATTGGCGGCATCGTCCAAACAAGCGGCTTCCCTGACTTTCTGGCTAACTACGGCACCCGCAAAGCCAACGACGATCCGGTGCGGAAGGGCATTGGACTTCTGGGGACTGCAAAGCCTAACGAATGGTTGCGTCCAAGCACCTGGGCCACACTCGCCACTGACCTGGGCGTGATGAAGATGGTGATCCCGGATACCGACCGGGAAAACGACACAAGCCGTGCCAGAGGCATCGGCGTTGTCCTCAGTGCCCTCGAACAGGAGGTGTTCGTTGTGGAGACGGAGACCGAGACGGCCGCCTTCAAGTTGGAGAAACGCCGTGCTCGCTTTGGGGGCGAACCACAGGTTCGTTACAGATTTGTGCCGGTTGATCGACAGAACCCTTCTGAAAGCCCGGAGGACGCACAGTGATCCAGTCCGCCAACAACACGAAGCCGAAGACCGTCGAGGGCAAAGTTGTCGCCAGAAGCATTTCCATGCGAACCCTGGAACGGGCGAAGGCTGAATTGGAAGTGCGAGCGTATCGCAAAGGTGGTGGCCGACATCGCCCATGGATCTGGGAATCGATCAAATTGAAGGAGGAAGATGAATAGACCGCCAACGGCACGTTGGCGGTCTATTCGGGAATGGAGTGGCACAGTGCAGTTGGCAACGCCAAACCGAAGTTTTTGAAATTCTCCAGCGGCCATGTTTAATCCTGGCGGGTTAATGTTTAATTCCTATGATGTTTAATCTCGCTCCACATTAAACATTGTCCATTTAATCTTTCTTCCAGCGGAATTTCAAACACCAGAAACCGTGCGCTACTCCGGTTCGGCTGTCCCAGCATCAGCTAATGCCAATTTCTGCGCCCCGTTCAGGCTCGATGTAATCCCGATTGCTCAGTCGCTCAACAGCGGTTTCGACAGTCTTCGTGCGAGCCATCGTGGTCCAATCAGTTGTCCTTCCAGCGGCCAGAAAAACTCGCCTTGCATTCCCACTCTGAATTTGTCATGTTCACTGTAACGATAACAAACGAACACAAAACGACTGCCAACTATCGACAACGTTCCCAACCTTCATCAACTGCCGATACCTTCTCAAACTTTCGGCAACGATTTCTTAACGGGCCAGCCTAAGGTCAAGCTCGCTTGACCACTCTCGGCCCCCTGTCGTGATTCAACTGCGGTGGAGCAGTTCCCTGCGCCCATCTAGTTGATGGTCGCTGGCCGAATCATCACGTATCTATTCATCACACATTTTTCAACGGAGTGAAGAAGATGAAGTATTTTTTCAGAACAGCGATGTTTGTAGAGGCATACCGGAAAGAGCATGGGCAACCATCGCCCAATGAACAATTCACTGTCTATTTGGTGGAGTACAACGACGGAAGGAAGGAGGCCCTGCTCACAAGACCGAAAAACTACCGACACGTCAAGCAGGTGGCGTTCTGCGTAGATGGAACGGGCGTTGCGGAAAGGCTGCATGGAGTGTGGGTCCAAAATCCCAATCCGGGTGGCAAGTGTTGGCTGTTTCAACGGGCACTACTGAAGCAACTCGAACGATGCGAGTACAAAAAGAAGCTCCGTGTCAGAGTGGACGTTCCATCTGATATCGAACCCGAAGTGCGAAATGAACTTCAGCGATATGCCAGCAAGGCCGTAGCAGAGCTTTCGGATGATTTCAGCAGACAAGTGGTAGCCAAGATGTCGGACTTGCTGTGCGCACATGGTCGCTTCGATCTGCTCAAAAAGTACGGTACGAAATTGGAACATGCACCGGAATAGTTGCGACAGACGCCGCCCTGCGTACCGCAGGGCTGCGTCTTCATTTTCTTCATGAAAATGAATCGAACATTACTACATAAATGAATAAGGAGAAAGTCATGGAAAAACACATGCTACTGAATGACGTTGCCAAGCTCATTGGCGTCAAGGGCTACCAGATAAATTACGCCATCGTGAACGGGATGATTCCCGAACCCAAATTGCGAATCAGCAACAAGCGGATTTTCAAAAAACAGGATGTTGATCGGATCGCCAAGTACTTCAACGTTGAAGTCAATCAGGATGAAAGGACGGACAGATGAGCGATAGAAAGTACATCGCCATTACTGAATTGGGAGCCATCTTCGGGATGACCAGGGTGGAGATGGGCCGAAAGCTGAAGCAACTCAGGCTCAGGGAACGCAACGGTGATCCAAGTGCCGTCGCATTTCATTTTGAAATGGTTGCCAAGACCACTGGCCCGCAGCCATGGATCACGCTTTGGCTCTGGCATGCGGACAGAACCATTATGTTCTTGGAGCATGTCGGTCTGCGGAGAATCCATCATGCACCAGTCTGAAATCGTACTTGGCCCGTTTGCTGCCCGCAGCGCCGGGAGTGGCTGCTGGGAGATACTTGGGCCCAACGGCACTGTCATCGCATGGGTCGTCACCGAAGCCGTGGCCGTGAAACTGACGGCCCTGTTGAACCTTGCCCATGGTGCTGGGTTGATTGACCGGGTTCCAGACGATCAGTGACCACCGGTTGAATTGGTGCCGCCGCCTGCGGGCGGCGGCACCATGCCACAGAAATTTCAAACACTAGAGCAAAGGCCCAGCCCTGCGTGCCGCAGGGCTGGGCCTGAAAGGATCATCCGATGAACGACGAACCCAAGAGTATTGTAGTATCCCCAGCCCAGAAAACGTGGCCCTACACTGAGGAAGATGAAGAGCTTTTTCGGGAATTCACAGCACCGATACCGGAGGTGTTCCCAGAGGAGTTCCAGCGCTATCTGGACCTGTTCTATATCTACTCGAAAAAGAAGCCCTTCCATGCCCGGTTGCAGTATGGGCGGGGTTTTCTCCGACAGAAAGGAAAGAAGAAGTCGGGCGACGAGTTTGAGCGGGGCTGCTACACCGATCTGATCGCCAAGATGCTGGACCATGATCGGTGGAAGGGCCTCAATCCAGACAAACGCCACACCGAAGCCTACTGGATCGCTCTGTACTCTGGTGTCAAGTCGAGCCTGAAGGCCATCGATATCGACAACAAGCAGAACATCTTCGGCTACTACCGACCAGGGCGCAACGAAGACCAGCCCATGCGCCCTTTGGTTACACTGTCGCTCGATCACCTGAAGAACATCAAGCTCATCTACGATGCTTTCCCTAACCACATCTGGTGCGTTAGCTCGGCAACGCTGGGCCTGCATGTCTGGGAAAAAATGCCGGGCCCGCAGAAGATCAGCCTTATCCAAGAGACCAACAAGGCCAAACTGAAGAGAATCGGCCTTGCTGCAACTGAAGTCCACCCGATGAAGGGCAGGCCATTTCGGCGTCCCTTTGGACAAGACTATTACACGATCACCAACGATGGGCTGATCGAAGAATGGTGGCGTCAGCTTGATTACTTTGAGAACGACGCTCAGACACCCACCTTCGACGCTATCTACCAGGCGCTCCGGTCCCTTGTGCTGGAGGGATGGAGCAACTACGGATATTCCAGACTTGCTGAGCCATCCGCAGGAAACGCTCATCTGAGAAGATATGAGGTTGACAGGAAACGGGTCCGGATCGGCCTGCTCAAGGAAGATCTGAAAGTCATAGACGAATGGGCCGGGCACGGTTTCCCGGTTGAAGTCCCCGCAAACGACAGACGGCCCGCCGCTGGTGGAAATAACGGTTCGGACACAGCCACTATTTCCCTGTCCCCTGCTGGGCCAGGGGCCCAGCAGGGGACTCGTCCAAATAGGAACGATCCCAACTGCGATATCGACATGAATGTCGTCTGCGATGGCCAATGGGTCCAACACTGCCAACAGTGGGCCATCAATGGACTTCCATGCCACGATTCCATTTTTGTTGTTTGCTCACAGCTTGCCAGATGGTTTTATTATGTTGAGCTTCATCACCTGCCTCAGGACAACCGTCTGGAACGTGTTATTAACCTACTAACAACATACTGCCACCAAAAACACAATGGCTACATTTCCAGGCTTGATGCTGGACTGCTTGACGACGTTGCGCAGCACATTCGTCGTGCTGTATCCTCTTCCCTCCAAAATGCCGATGA
>CAZUAH010000064.1:0-41093 GCA_964617665.1 uncultured Pirellulaceae bacterium | reverse complement strand
TGCCCCTCAACCTAATTGTCGCTAAAGACTTAAGCTAATTGACGCCGAACAATCCTCCTCGAAGAAGATGTTATGATAACTCGAACACATAGAGCGGTACGGTCCGCGGGGCAGGTCAGAAGGATCTAGGTGATTATGAACTACCTATTCGCCGTCATAATCCGCGTCGTCGCATTTTTCGCGAGGTTCTACCCTCGCAAGAAGTGGAAGAACGGAGACAGACTACGCATTCTATTATCTGGCTATAACGGCACTAGAAACACGGGAGCCGATGCGCGAGTGCAAGAGATAATCCGCCAGCTTCACTTGCTGTTCGGAGAAGAGATAGACATTGGGCTGGTGGTGCGAACCAAGGCAGCGTTTGCTGAATACACAGAAGAATACACAGAGACTGTTCGCTTGATTGAAGTACGTCCAGCGCTTATTGTCCTTCATATATTACATGTGTGCAGTCGGTATCATATGGCCATTTTGTGCGAAGGCTCCACCCTGAAAAGCAAATTTGCAAATGCGCTGACACTGCTCTATTGCTTGGTTGCCGGAGTCATGCGATCACAGAACAAACCATGCCTTGCATACGGTTCAGAGGCTGGCGACATGGATGCATACGTAAGAAATGTGGCTGCATCGCTCTGTAGAGACACCTATTTCATCGCTCGCACACAGAATTCCCTGGATATCATTCGACGTCTGGGGCTGAGCGGTCACGTAGGCACGGATACTGCTTGGTCTTTTCCTGTAAGAAGAGATTTGAAACAGTATTTTCGCAATGAATGGAATGCCTTGGGGTGGGATCCAAGTGCCCCCGTAGTCGGCGTAGCGCCGATTAATCCGTTTTGGTGGCCTGTGGAAATATCTATCTTCAAATGGATAAGAAGCTGGTTCACAAGGAACTGGGAAGAGCAATACTCTGTGTTCTTCTATTTCTCGAGTTCGGAAGATAGGAGAAGACAGTTTGAACGTTACCTTGGTGACTTGGCTCAAGCGGTAGAAGAATTGAGGACAAAGAGAAATGTGAATGTGGTTATTCTAGGCATGGAAGCATTGGACCGAAGAGCGTGTGAACAACTAAAGGAAAAACTGTCGTTTAGTGTGCCCGTGTATTCGTCCGTGGATTTCAACACCTACGAGCTAACCGCGATTCTGAATTCCTTGTCGCTATTGATTACGTCGCGTTACCACGCACGTGGGTTGTCCATGCGGTCTAGCATCCCGGCGATAGCCGTATCGATGGATGAGCGGTTGTGCAACGTATTTGAGGAACTAGGGATGCGGGACCAGTATTGTTTTGGTGTTTCCGATGAAGGTCTGACGCAACGCATTCGCGATGCCGCGGACAGGATGCTGGAGGATCCAGGGCCCGCTGAACAGCGCATAGGAACTCAGTATTTGGAATACCGGAAGAGAATGGGAGAAATGGGCCTTTTCTTGAAGGAGTTTGTAAAGCAGAAGTTTCCGGACGTGGAAGTGGACTCCTCCATAAGCACCTGGCAGGATGCGGTCCCTCAGTAACGGACTTGTGAGGCCGAACGAGGTGACACTGAACCAGCAACGACCGTCCACGGGCTAGAGGCGTCGCTTGTTTGGCATGGCAGTCGATGTGTCGCTACTGAATAGGGAGAGCAATGTTTCCACTACCACTTACGTGTTTCGAAGACTACATGCTGCACGACGACCGACCGGCTTATCCGATGAATGGCGTCTTTCGCCTTCGCTTCGCCGGGCATTTGGATCGAGATGCGTTTGAGGCCGCACTAGCAAGCGCCGTCGAACGACATCCGCTGCTGCGAGCAACGATCGACCGAAAGAGCAAGAGACGACCAAGATGGATCGACCACCCGGATTGGCTTCCGGCCGTCCAGTGGCAGGCTGAAACGAATCCGAATGGATTCCCGTCAGCAATCCATGTTGATTTGACTCAGGAACCCGGCACTCGGGTTTGGATAGTCGACCGTGAAGACGGCCATGATGTCGTGCTACAAGCACATCATTGCTGTACCGATGGGATCGGCATGAGCAAGGTATTCGAAGATCTGCTCATCGGATACGCACTTAACCAAGGAATCACCGATCCTATCGACTCGCTTCCCGAGTTGGAAACGAAGCGTTTGGCTGGACGCGGAGCGCCAGGGTTGAACGCGTGGAAGTTCCTGAAAATGGCTCATAAGCAGGCCGTAGGACTACACGGTGTCAGGAAATTCGTAATGCACTCGCCAGTTCCGTTGGCACGGGCAGATGCCGGAATCGATGAAACCGTTCCACCGGCGACGTTTCCCAATCCGCAGACATTTGATCTGAATTCAAACGAAACGAAGGCTCTGATCGGCACTGCCAAATCGCAGAAGGTTACGGTAAACGATCTGTTGGCTCGGGATCTATTCCTGGCCTTGGGAACGTGGCGGAAGGCCAACAACATCGGACATGCCCGAGACTGGCTACGCCTTTCCGTACCGATGAATCTTAGAACACCGAACGACGAAACAATGCCCATGGCGAATTCCGTCAGTATGTTCTTCCTTGATCGCCAACCTCGATGTTTCTCTGATCCCCGTCGATTGCTCAAAGGAATCTACCGACAGACGCGGAGAATAAAGCGTCTGCAACTCCAATACACATTCATTTTCTCCCTGGGGCTATCGCGTCGCATCCCAGGCGGACTATCACGAACCACGGCGGTTGACAAATGCCAATCAACGAGCTGCTTGTCAAATCTAGGGCCCGTGTTGGCTAGAACGCCATTGCCACGTCACGAAGGACGGATTGTCTCGGGCAACGTCACTCTGGAAGAAGTGGACTTCGTCATCCCGTTACGTCCGCTACTGAATGCAGCCTTCTGCGTTTACACGTATGCAGGCCGCTTGCGTGTGTTGATGCACTACGATCCCCGCACGATGCCGGAAGACTGTTCCTCTGATTTACTGAAAACCTACGCCCATCAGACCCGCCAGACAATCCAGCAAAACATGGACAGTTTCTCGTAGGCCTTTCACTCTAATCCACGCGAGACGTAGCACCACGCGGGGCGTGCGGGCCGCGGGGACCATCCGCGGGGCGATCCGTGGAAACATCGGACGGCGCCATGCCGTGTCCGTGGCCGTCTTTTTCCCGCTTTACTGTCAGCAAGCGTCCGGCGGGAGAGGCCAAGGCTGCCGCCAGCAGCAATAGATTGGCCGCTATGGCTGCGAACAAGAGCACGCACATCAGCACTGCGAAGCGTGCCACGGGCACGAACGGACTAAATGCAAAAGGCAATATCCCAAGGCCACAGATTACCGACGTCACGAGCATTGCAGTGGCACATTGTTCGTACGCATACCGGATCGCCTTGATCCGTGGCAAGCCTTGGGCGAGCCCCCTTCGGAGCCAAGTGAGGAAGTGGGACGTATCATCGACAGCGATTCCTAGTGCCACGCTGGCTGTCATCATTGTGCCGATGTCAACAGCTACGTCCATCCAACCCATACAACCAAAAATCAGAAGCGCAGGAAACACGTTGGGCAGCATCGAAATCACACCCGCGGAAATACTGCGAGTCAGCACCATCATGGCAAAAGCGATCAAGAGAAACGCAATCAGAAAGCTGTTCTTCAAATCGACAAGTAGCTGATTCTGAGCCATGGCTACCAGGAACACTCCGCCGGTAACTTCGGCAGTGACTCCCGACCGTCCGGCGGTTTCATCCTGCTTGAGAAAATCGTTCACCTCCTGCTGCAGCTCTCGCAGGAACGAAGCGTACTCAAGGTCGCCTAAGGCTTTGACTCGTCCGCTGATTCTCCATAGTTCTTCCTTCACTCGGTCGGTCGATTCGTCGCGCTCGTCGTACAGGAAGTGGGTGTCGACCAAGTGTTGACGATTCTCTCGGATTTGCCGAGCGATAACGCCACGACGCGCCGTCGACCGAATACTGCGGCCTGTGGGAATCTTTGGAATTGGAAGCGGCGCAAAGGTGGTCCCCGCAAGGGTTCCACCGACAGACGGCATTTCATCGATGCGTCGCCTGGTGCGCTCGACCATATGCGCTCGATCGCGAAATCGCCTCGCATACTCCTGCATCTCGATGGTGCTCGGTCGTTCGCCCTCCGATGACTCGCCAGATTCCCGCGGTTCCGATTCGGGAAACCGCAGTATCACTTCCACTGGGATCAGCGGACCGATATTCGATTCCAGCCACGCGTAGTCCTGGAGGACCTTCGAACGTGATGAAAACAGGTCCCTCAGACTCACTGACATGCGGATTCGGGATGCGCCGTAACCAAGGACCGGCATACAGACCGCCAACAGCAACAGGATGATAGCCCAACGAGTCGTGGCAAAATGGAAGAACGGTAACCACCACGTCGACTGGCGTTTCTCCTGCCGCGCAACGGGTTTGGAATGGGCGTATTCTGCATTGGAGCTCCCCCGACGCTTTGGCAAGCCCTTGGAAATAAGGCATTGGATCAAGGACGGCCAGAGGACAAACAGCAACACCACGGCGACCATAACCCCCGCAGCCGCGAAGATCCCAAATCGTTTTACCGGAACCACCTCACTGATCATCAGCGATCCCACGCCAAATGCAGTCGTCACGGCGGCCGCCATGCATGGTGCCCACCCGACTCGCACCGCGCGCGACGTGGCGTCCAGGGGACCTACCTCGCCAACGGCCTTCTCGTAGTACCCAGTCATGTGTACTGCAGCGGATACGGCAAGCACGTAAACCAACGAGGGCATGGTGATCAGGACGGCATCCATGTTGATTCCGCAACAACGGACAATCGACAAACTGATGCCCCAAGTGAACAAGGCATAGAAGAAGACTGACGCGACAAAGCGCACCTTGCGCAAACACGTCCATGCAATAACAATGGCGAGCAGAATTGCGATGCCTAACAGAGGCAAGAGCCACTGTTCACTGACCGTATCAATCGCCACACTATCAATGAGAGGGCCGCCCAAATGCAATTCGTCGGTTTCAATACCAATCGAGCGAGCTATGTCGTAGACCGTCTCGACGGTCGAGTGTCGATTGGCCCTGCACGCTTCTGAGAGAAACGCAACCGCGCAGGTCGGCGGATCATCTGTCCCGTCGGGCCCAACCAGCCAACCACGCATTCTGCCCAAGGCCTGTTCGCGTGATAGGCCGATCGTCGTTAGGTGCTCGAGGGTATCTCGCCCAGAAAACACCTGCGGGAAAAGAGGTTCTGGGGGGCCTCCATCGACGGATCCTCTTGCCTCCAGCAGACCTTCGCTCATCTGATCCAAACGCTCGTCGTTCAGAGTGCAGCCGGGCCAGCTTACAACCAGCATCGCGTCGCTGCCAAAACGTTCCTGAAACCAATGGACGGTCTCCGTTTCAGGAAAATCCTCCGGCAGCCAATCGCGCGCGTCGTTCGTCATCGAGTCCAACGCGGCCTTTGCGCCGTACATCACCATTGGCAGCCAAGCGAGGGCGGCGATGCAAATCAACAGACTATGGCGACGAAAGAACGCGAACTTCCTCAGGGGGTGGCGTTCGTCGTTTGACGGATCGTTAGGCATTTAAGGCGTGGGTGGGGGTGAGAGAAAGCGAGCAGCCGATGAGAACGAAACCGTGCGACGCAAAAGCCGAGTCTGCGGACGCAACTAGCTGATCTGACACGACTTGAGGAAAATGGACCTCTCGTTCGCTACACACTCTGGTGCATCTGATGCGCATCGGCATTTTCGCCCCAGATCTTCAGTCCGTCATCAAGGATGTGAATCGTGTTGCGGTAGAACAAAGATGGGCTTCACCATGAGAGTGAGAAGCACGCTCGAGAAGACTCGAACAAACGGCGAAACTATCGGGATACGGCCGATTCTAACGGCGACAAGCCACCCACGCAATGCGCGAGCGAGAAGGAAATCGCCTTTGAAGCACACCCCCGGCGGGGTCTCAGATGAGAAAGGGTTTTGAAGTTCGTCGCGAGCGAGATACTACGGTTCAATAGCCTCAGTTACGGTAATCGGCTCGTTTGCGGATTCCGGCTGTTTGTCTGCGTCTTTCCTGCGTTCCAACGACAACGCAACGTCCTTTAGCGTTCTTCGATGCGTGACAATCAAGGCCAAACCGATTATGCAACACTCGATGTAGGGCCCGAAGCGAGTCGGATTCTTAAACAGCACGCCAAACAGTTGCCTCCAGAACTGCCATCTGTGAGACGCAATGATTCCGTGCCGCCAAACGTGGTGCATCAGGATCCGCGCCTCATTGATTGTTAACCTGGACCATTCGTTGACGGATTGGCTCTTTGGTACAGGATCCATGGCCCGATGCTGTCGGTAGACCCGCGCCAAAAAACGTGACGGCTCGTAAAGATAGTCCCACGCCTGAAGGTACTCTTCCAGTATTTCCGATTCCGGCCTGGTTGGGGAAAAGTTTAGATAGCCTTCACTGAAAGCTCCGTAGCCAACGTCATCGACAAGCCTTCCTTCCTCTCGCAATCGAGCCCACAGCCGACTGTTAGGCAAAGCCGTCAAAGTGCCTATCAAAGGCAGCACAGTGCCGGTCTTCTCCACAAACTCGCAGATACGCTCGCCGACTCCCTTCGACTCTCCATCGAACCCTAGGACGAAACCGGCTACTACTGCAAGACCACTCTTGTTTATGTTGAACAGCGATTCCACGATGGGATTTCGGACGTTGTGACCCTTGTCAACGGACTTGAGAACATCCTCGTCAGGATGCTCCACTCCCAGGTAAACGTAGACGAAGTTTGCTTCTGTCATCAGGTCTAGCATTTCCTGATCTTGGCCCACGTTCACCGGAAGCTGGCACCAGTAGCGGAACGGCTTGCCTCGACGTTCATTCCAGGCAATCATCGCGTGTAGGATTTCCCGAGCCCTGGTCTTACTCCCCACGAAATTGTCGTCCACGATGAATACGAGATTCTTCCAACCCAGGTTGTACAGGGTCTCCAGTTCCTCTGTTACCTGATCGGGAGTCTTGTACCTGGTCTTACGTCCGAAGAGATTGACGATATCACAGAACTCGCAATCATAGGGACATCCGCGGGAGATTTGCAGCGTCATGAACGCGTAGTCCGAGAGCTTGAGAAGATCGTAACGCGGCACAGGGGATTCGGTCATCAAGGGATTCCCATCCCTCTCAAAAACCCCTTGCTCTTGTCCCTCTTCGAGGGCTGATATGAGGCGGTGAATACTGTCCTCCGCCTCGCCTTTGAAAAGAACATCGCAGCCCGCTTCCAGAACCTGTTCTGGAACGGAAGTGGCGTAGGGTCCTCCGACAACGACCTTCTTGCCCCGTTCTTTGGACTCGCGTATCAGGCTCAGCATTCCATCCCGGTGCACAATCATTCCTGATATCATGACCACGTCAGCCCATTCCCAATCTTGCTCCGTTAGATCACACACGTTCAGGTCGAAGAGTTTCAAGTTCCAGTCTTTGGGAAGGAACGCGGCCACGGTAAGGATTCCAAGCGGTGGATTCGGAACCTTAGTACCACGCATGCGGAAAATATCTTCCAGGTGCAGGACAGAGATTGGCGTCTTGGGATAAAGGAGAATCACGTTCATAGAAAGTGGATCCCGGCAACCGGTGTTCAAACCAAGTCACTCTGCTGAAGACAGGGGTTACACGACTAGCGGACAAGAAGTTCTGATCTCACTGAACCAGTCCATGCAATCCATGGTACTAGCCTGAATATTGCACGGCAAACCGGAAACCCTGCAAATCGCGATGGAATCACAAACAGCGAAATTGTATACTGCCTTTCTTTTTGGGGGGGGCAATTGCCGGGTCCTTCTTTTTTCAGTGCGAACTAACGCTAGCATCGTATCGCGTGCAATACTCGGGCTAGGGCAAATCGGTGATTCAAGAGAAAGGACCGCGGGCGTTCGCGAACGGATCGCAGAGGTTACTGTGATATGTCCTATCATGGATTACCGTTCGGAGATCTCGGTCGGCCGATGGCCTCGAAATCAGTCACGTGGTGAGCCGTCACTCATGGTGCGACCGTTTCCATCATCCCAAGCATCTGCAACTGCACATTGCGTTCGATCCGAAAATGCTCATTAGACAGTCTTCCTATGCGTTGCCGAGGCGATGATCAGTTCCGCATCGGGTGGCTTTTGGTCTCCCTCGCGGCTTATGTTGTGACTAGTATAGGGGTTTCTGGCGCGTTCACGTTCGCGTTGGTGACACGGGTGATCCGCCAGTGGGAGCTTATGTAAGCCTTCCTAATCGCATGAAAGGCAAACGGCCGTTCGTGAGAGGTAGTAGGTCCATGAAAGAGAAGATTCTACGAGCGATATACGAAACGATCGAGGAAGTAAACGGTCAACTGAAGGAGTCCCGCAGGATAGCCAAGTCCCCCGAAGCACCATTGGCGGAACCGGACGGACCTTTGACTTCGTTGGGCATGGTGAATTTCGTCGTGACGCTTGAACAGAATCTCGAGGATTCCCTCCAGAGAGAATACTCGCTTATAAGTGAACAGACTCTAGCGGGTAAGGAAAGCCCTTTCCGCGATGTGAAGCGGCTCGTTGAATACGTGGAACAGCTCTCTTCGTCGCCGGCATTGCCCTGAAAATGCAAGCAACTGACAGCCTAGAATTCCGTTGCGTGCTGGTTTCGGACTTCAATACAGCCAACCTCGCGTCCTACTTGGAAAACAATGCCTCCGTGCCAGCGGTGCGCGTCGACCCAACGCCGTACGGCGAGCCGATTCAGACGTTGCTCCGGCTATCGGACACCGCTCCGAATGTCGACTGCTGTGTAGTCTGGACTCAGCCTGAGAGCGTCATCCGCGGCTTCTCCGATGGCGTATCCAGCGGGCACTTCTTGCCAGAGAGAATCCTGCAGGACGTGGACGAGTTCGGGGATCTTGTGTGCCGAGCGGCCAGACGCATGCGTTGCGTGTTCGTTCCTTTGTGGGCTATCCCGACGTCGCGCCGCGGAGCCGGAGCCCTGGAAATGAAGGAACGAGGTCTCCATAACACGCTGATGAGGATGAACTTGAGGCTCGCCGACCGCCTCAGTAAATGCGCGAATGTGCATGTGATGAATACGCCGCAATGGATTGCAGCCAGTGGCCAACGAGCGTTCAATCCGAAGCTATGGTACCTTAGCAAGATCCCATTCGGGAATCAGGTGTTCATCGAAGCCGTCCTCGATATCAAAGCGACCTTGAACGGGCTCCACGGAAAGGCCAAACGACTGCTCTTGCTGGATCTTGATAATACGCTTTGGGGTGGAGTGGTGGGTGATGTTGGCTGGGAGAGTATACGGCTGGGCGGTCACGATGCCGAAGGGGAAGCATTTCTGGATTTTCAAAAAGCACTGAAGGCCATGACCCACCGGGGTTTGCTATTGGGGATCGTCAGCAAGAACGACGAGGCGCTCGCCATGAAGGCCATAGAATCGCACCCCGAAATGCAGCTTCGTCCCAGAGATTTCGCGGGTTGGCGCATCAACTGGGGTGACAAGGCAGAGAATATAGTCGATTTGGCCATCGAACTAAACCTTGGGCTGGACTCCGCGGTGTTCATTGACGACAACCCGGCGGAGCGTGCAAGGGTACGCGAGGCGTTGCCCAATGTCTTTGTTCCCGATTGGCCGGAGAACTGCATGTTGTATCGCTCGACGCTTGAAAGCCTCAGATGCTTTGATGTCCCCACCCGCAGCCAAGAAGACGCTGCGCGGACGGGCATGTATGTTTCCGAGCGTGAGCGGCGGCGGCTTCGGAGCAGCGTCCCTTCGCTTGAAGCATGGCTGCAAAGCCTGGAGATCAACGTTCGCGTCGAGGCGATGGACGATGCGAATGTCATGCGGATCGTTCAGATACTCAACAAAGTAAATCAGATGAACCTCGCGACGCGACGTATGGCGCAGGATGAATTCTCTGCCTGGGCATCGGAACCGCACCGCGCGGTTTTCGCATTTCGCGTATCGGATCGGCTTGGGGACTCGGGGCTGGTCGGATTGCTCAGCATGGAAGAAGAACAGGACGATTCGATCTGTATTGCCGACTTCGTGTTAAGTTGCCGAGTGTTCGGGAGGAAGATAGAAGACGCAATGGTCCATAAGGCCGCTGCATACGGACGGAGGCGCGGCAAGCGAAGCCTAATCGCCCGCTACAGGCCGACGCCAAAAAGCCGACCGTGCCTCACCATGCTGGAACAATTGTTCGAACCGCATGGTGAGCATTTGTTTGTTAGGGACCTTGACGGCGGGTGTTCCTTGCCTGGCGTCATCCAATACGTTGACCATTCGGACGAATCGAGCAAATCATGAGCCAAGGGCTACACGGCGCGGGCACGTCGCTCACTTTGGATGCGTTCGGAGAAGACGCCCGGTTCGAGCATGTGGGGATGGCGGTTCGTCGAATTGAGGATGGAATCCAATCGGTGACGGACGAAACGCAGAAGGTCCGCGTGGCTTTCGTGCTGGTCAACGGATTGAAAACGGAACTGGTAGAGCCGCTTGGCGAGAACTCGCCCGTTACGCGTTTTCTTGACAACGAACAGAGCCTCTATCACGTATGCTATCGCGTGCCATGCCTCGATAGCGCGATTGCCTCAGCCAGGAGGCATGGGTTTCACGCCATCTCGACGCCTACGCCAGCTGTAGCCTTTGAAGGCTCGCGGATTGTCTGGCTGTACAGCAAGATATACGGCCTCGTTGAATTGGTTGAACAGGAGAAGTCATCATGAGTCCGGCGCCCTGGGGAACGTTGGCGTCGCTGAACAAGTGCGCCAATATCGGCGAGAGATGCGACATTGCCGAATCCGCGCAGGCCGGCCCGAACGTCACTTTGGGAAACAACGTATCCGTGGGTCCCAATACGGTGATGTTGAACAACGTGCACATCGAAGACGACTGCTACATCGGTGCCAACTGTGTGCTGGGAGAACCCGCGGGCGCTTTCTATCGGAAAAAAGAAGCCGAGTATTCGCCTGGAGCAGTCCGGATATGCAGAGGGAGTATTCTGAGATCGGGGACGACTGTCTATGAAGGTGTATCCATAGGCGTGGAGTTCCAAGGGGGCACAGGCATTGCGATACGGGAAGACGCTCGAATTGGGGATTACTGCTCCATCGGAACCGGCAGCGACATCCAGTTCGGCGCGAAAATCGGAGACTACTCCCGGCTTCATTCCAGCGTACACATAACCGAGCTCGCCGACATTGGAAAGTACGTGTGGATCATGCCGAACTGCGTATTCACCAGCGACAACCTGTTCCCAATCAACGCGCGCCCCGCGCATCCGAAAATTGGGCCCTACAGCCTGATTGCGGCCAACTGTCTCATTTTTCCCGGCGCCGATCTTGGGATGCACGTCGTGGTCGCGGCCGGCTCCCACGTCAAAGGCGAGCATGACGAATTCTCGTTCATCGAGGGTCGGCCGGCCGAAAGAGCCTGCGACTGCAGAAAGTACTTCACGCACATGGATGGCAAGATACTGTTCCCATATCCCTGGCCCAGGAAGGTCGAGCGGAATTATCCATGGAGAGACATCCCCGCGGAGGATCGAAGGCTTGAAGACTATCTATAAGGGATCGACAAGAAGACTGAGCAGCTTGGATTCGAATGAACCAATGGTTCACGGGACAAGCGTGGGCCCGTTCATTTGCAGTTCGGAGCCGGGGGCGACGTTTGTGCGAAATCTTGAGAAAAGTGATTCGGCTCGACAAACTGCCTTGCTCAAGAAACGACGTAAGCCCCTTCGGAAAAGGGGCTTACGAAGCACGCCCGAGAGGACTCGAACGATAGCAAGAATCATAGAGAAAACGGCACTTCTTCTCATCCTGCATCTGCCGATTTGAGTGATCCAAACCGCATTCCAGATACTCCGTTCCATATCCATTCGATCAGGCTTAGAGATAACCAACGCCTTGCCGATGCAGATTTTTCCGTGCTTCGCGGATTGACAGGGCTGCGTACCATAGACGCACCTAATTCGAATGTCGGCGACTCTCTCCTCGAGCATGTCGATGACTGCACAAACCTGGTTCATCTCGGCTTTCAAAACGTTCCGTACGTAACGGATGCTGGACTGCAGCATGTGAAAGGCCTGACGAAACTCCAAACGCTGCAATTCGATGAGGCGCGAGTTTCTGACGCCGGCAGGGAATGCCTGAGAAATCTGACAGAACTCCGCTTTTTGCACTTGGATTGCACTGAGGTGTCCGATGCCGGAATTCAGCATCTCGCCGGACTGCCAAAGCTGGACACTCTCTACATTTCATGTAGCCAAGTCGGCGGCAAAGGCCAAAACGGAAATCTCGTATGCGAAACTCGTCCAACAAACGGTCAGGGCAAGATGTCGAGCCGTTGGTTGCCGGTGGTAAAGCGTTCGATTAGGAAGGCGTCGCGCAACCGTCCGGCCGTGCGATGAATGATCAGCGGGAGTGAGGCGAGACAGTCACTGATCCCCGAAGCGGTATGTTCTCGATGTCTCCCTTCTCACCTCGCGTGCTTTCCGAGCTATGGCACCAGTACGCACATTCGAACATTACGCCTCTTCACATTCATCATTCATCACTTCGCACTGCCTCGCCCTGTTGCTTTCGCCACTGAGCCAGTTGTTCTCGCAACGATTGCAGCAACTCGGCGTTGGCCGGGTCGGCGGCAAGGTTATTGCGCTCGTACGGGTCGTTGGTCAGGTCGTAAAGCTCCTCGGCCGGGCGGTGCATGTAGTCGTGGACCAGCCGCGCGGCGTGCTCGTTGGTCTTGGCCTTTTCGACCCAGGAGTCCCAGAAGGCCAGGTAATGCGGGCTGCCGGGGCGGCAGCCGGTGATGTGGGTGGTGAACGTCTGCTCGGGCCGCAGGTTGAGGATGTACTTGTGCGTGGCCGTGCGGACCGCCCGAGTGGGACAATGGTTGGCGATGCCGGGACCGCCGTTGTCGTTGCCCGTGTGGGTGGCGAAGATCACGCGGCGGTGCTCGTTGCGCTGGCCCGTGAGCACAGGCAGAAAGCTGCGGCCGTCGATGCCTTGCGGCGGCTTCCCGCCGGCGGCGTCGATCAGCGTCGGCAGCAGATCGGCAAGGCTGGCCATGGCCGCCGTAACGCTTCCCGGCTCGACATTTCCCGGCCAGCGGACCACTAACGGAACCCGAATGCCGTCGTCGTAGAGGCACCACTTGCCGAACGGCCAGTTGGCACCCTGGTCGCTCGTGTAGAGCACCATCGTGTTGTCCTGCCACCCGCGTTCTTCAACCGCGTCGAGCACCTGGCCGAGCAGACGGTCGGTCATCGTGACCTCGGTGTAGTAGTCGGCTCGCAGTTGCCGGGTTTGGGGCGTGTCGACGAAGTTCGGCGGCAGCTCAATATTGGCCGGGTCGTAGGTTTTGTTCTTCGCCCAAGGCGTATGCGGGCAAAAGTCGCAGACGACCAGCAGCAGCGGCTTCGCCCCGTCGTACTTGGCAAGGAACCCGGACGCCGCGTGTTCATCCTTGAGAACCGTGTCGTAGGGGAACTGTTTGCGTGGATTGTGGTGGAACTTGCCGACGTGGACCGTGTGGTAGCCCAACTCCTTGAAGTACATCGGCATGGTACGCAGACCGGGTTTGATCGGCGTGCCGAACTTGTGGCCGCCGTTGCGATGCGGCATCAGCCCCGTTGCGACCACGCACCGCGACGGCGAACAGAGCGGGGAAGCTGCAAACGCATGTGTGAAACGCATGCCCTCTCTCGCCAAACGATCGATGTTCGGCGTTTTGACATACGAATCGCCGTATGCCCCGGAATCCAACCATCCGTGATCGTCCGACATGAACAGCACAAGGTTTGGCCGCTCGTCCGGCGGATCGGCGGCGCGTGCATCTTGGAAGGTTGCAAGGACCGTCGCACTGAGGCTTAGGGTCCACAATAGGGCGCGGCAGTAGATACTCATGGTCGTTGTTCTCCGTTTGTAGACTCGGCTATTGCAGAAGCGGTTTCTCCTCGACACGTTCACCCGGCCGTAGCAACCGGGCCTTGTACAGGCACATCCCGTAGCGCGCTCCGGGCGGACGGGGCGGGAGTTTGCAGTGCCAGTTGGAGGCGAAGCAGAGCCAGAAGGTCCGGCCGTCCGCTGCGATGAACTTCGAGGGGATGTTCACGAAGTAGGCTTGCTGGCCGAACTTATCGAGGAAGGCCGCCATTCGCCAGGGGCCCGTGATCCGGTCCGCTTCCACGATCATCGTGTCGAACGTGCTCTCGCCGCCGTCGGTCACGCACATCAGGTACTTTTTCAATGCCGCGCCGTAAGTCATCGTTACACAGCCGAGCCGGTCGTTCCACTCCAAGAGCGGCCGGATTTCTGCAAAATCGCTCGTCCAGACCGGCTGGCCTTCGTCGTCGTGACCGGCGAAGAACTCGTACCCGCTGATGTCGTTGACGTTTTCCGGTGTCGGCGTCACCCGGGACAAATAGACCTGGTCACCGGAGATCCAACTGCACGCAGCCTCCGGGCGTGTCGCTCCGTGGCCGGTCAGATACATCTTGCCGTCCACCGAGTGCTCCATGTTGCGGTCGAAGTCGACCACATGCGGCGAGCCCATCTTGACCTTTCCCATGTTCGGGCTTCAATGGAAGCCCGGCCATGCCCAAGCCTTAGCCAAAGATCAGATCAACCCGTGCCCCAGGCGTTTCGAGATCCGTTGCGCGTGAGGAACAACCACCTCAACAAGGCGGGGGAAGTCGCTCTCCGAAACTCGCAATGCTGGAGCTGTCACGGTGATCGCCGCAACAGGATAGTTCCTCCGGTCGAATATTGGAGCACTGACACACAGTAGGCCCGCGATGGCGCTTTCACCGCGGTCGAGTCCGTAGCCGCACTCGCGCACTGTATCAAGTTCCTTGAGGAACTTGGTCTTGCTCGAAATAGTGTTCTTCTGGTATTTCGTGAAGGGCATTTGCTTCATGATCTCGTTACGCTCGGTTTCCGGCAGGTACGCCAGGAGCACCTTTCCCGGGGCGGCCGCGTGCAGCTCGAAACGTGTTCCCGGATCAATCATGAGCCTTATAGGGTGGAGCGCCGGTATGAACTCGAGGATCACTCCGTGGTGTCCAACAATGGTGTTGAGCTGAACGGTTTCCGTGCACTCGTCACGAAGGTTGTACATTTCGTCCAGAGCGAGTTCGAGAATGTTCTCGGAACACACGGCCGAATTCCCGAGTGCGAGCAACTTCCGTGTTAGCTGGAATTTTCCCGTATTGCGGTCCGCCACAAGGTAATCAAGGTTGGTGAGCGTCGTGGTGATCCGGTAGATACCTGTCCTGGGTATACCAAGATCCTCTACCAACTCCCGAAGTGTCCTGCCATCGGGGTGCCCGGCGAGGTGCTCGAGTATGCGCATCGCCTTCACAAGGTTCGGTATGTCGTAGCGGTTGTTCATTCCGTTGCGCCAGCTAGATCCTTCCGATGGATATCATTTTGCAGAAGTCGTGGATGCGATCGGGGGATGTGCGTTCTCGTGCGGGACATACTCGGCGTCGGGGAAGTCAATGCGCGGGCGTTCCTTCATCAACTGCGTAATGGGCTCAAAAGTCTTCAGGATTGCCTGGTAGTCCGGGTCATCCTTGGACTGGAACACGGCTCCCTCACACGCGCCCGATCCGCCGGCTTTTTCAATGAGCGATGCCGAGAGGAACTGGTTCTCCTCGACATTCGTGATCCGCGTGTAGAACCTGCGCGGGATCTTCTCATGACATTCCGCGCAGCGCCTTTTACGGACGTCATCGAGAACCTTGTCCAGGTTCGCCGGCCGCATCATCCGGCTGCCCGGAGTGTCCGGATGGTTGGTCCTGGAATCCCTGTAGTACGGGACGTTCACGTCCATCCAGGCGAATGCGCGGCGCATGGATGTCGCATCCATTGTGAAACGCTTCTTGCCTTCTTCGTCCGGATGGCCGGTGAGGAGGATCTCCGTCAGTTTGCTGGGATAGGCCCCCCAGGTGCGAGGCTTGATCATCAAGATATTCTCCCCCGCGCCGTTGATGCTCGAGATCCATTTGACGTAGGGATTCCTTCCAACTGCCGCCAGGCTGCTCACACGGTGCACGAATGGGTCGCTCTCGCCATGGGTTCCTTTCCTGGCGAGGTACTCGTAGGAGACATTCCAGAAATCTGTCTTGTCGCCCGTGAGGTCAATGCCCTTTGGCTGTTCGCGTGCGTTGTGACACTTGATGCAATGCTTGTCCCATACCGGCTGGACGATGGATGAGTAGTCGAACTTCCTTCGGCCCCATTCCGGCGCCACAAGTTCTTCCGGTTCCCGCAGAGACGCGATGGTCTGCTCGATGCCCATGGGCGAGACGGCGTAGTTGCGGTCGGAATGGCAACCCACGCAGCTCTGCCGCTCGCCGCGCTGGAAATGCGTAAGGGAGCGCATCCTCTGCACGGCCCGGCCTTCCTTGTCCAGCGCCAGGAAGTATATCGGGACTTCCGAGGGCACCTCAAAATGGGCGGATCCGTCCTCCTCCACCCTCGCGTATCCCCATATCTTCTTGGCCGCATAGGTTGCGCCGCAGGAAACAAGGGGGAACTGATGTCCGTATACGCCCTTGTGAGGCGCGAAGTCGCCCTTTTCCACCTCTTCGACGACGGCAATCTGTACGATCTCACCGCGATCAACGTCCGGCTCCAGCCCGTTATAGACGTCCGTCATTACGACCGTACCCCATGGCTCCTGCGGGCTCGTGGGCAACGTGGAACGCAGTACGGGTGGGGCCTGGACCTTGCGGATCGGGATCGGAGAGAAGAAGCCCATTCCGTCCTGGGGTCTTGCCACTACCGTCATCTCCGTTCTGTCGTAATCGCGCAGGATGACTGTTCCCATTCTTGAAACAAGGAAGTACTTCTCGTCGATCGGGAACGGGTTCTCGTAGGGACCTTTGTTTACTAGTGCGTTTCCCTTCAGTCCCGGATTCCCCGTGACCGGCGGAACGTGGATCTCCGGGGTGATGTTCTCTATTCCTTCCTGTGCGTTCGAGCCAAACGAAGGATTAATGACGCCTAGCGCACCGCGACAACACCCATTGTGTCCGGTCATGACGCAGAGCACCTTGCGCGTGTCGCCAATGGAACGCGCTTCCATGAATGTGCCCGGCTCCAGCACACGGTTGCCGAAGAACCCTTCGGACTTCGTGCCGTCCGGCCTGAGTGTCCAGAGGCTCTGGATCGGGCAAGCCGGGCGGTCCACGTATTCCCAGCGACTGTAAATGACTCGCCCGTCATTCAAAACACCGGGCGTGAAGTCGTTCAGATAGCCATGTGACATCTTGAACACGTTGGACCCGTCCCGGTCCATGCGATAGAGCAACGGCGATGAGCTGGTGAAGCAGTAGGCGAACGAGAGCTTGCGGTCCGACAGGAATGCAATCCTCCCGTCCGGCAGCCAGCAAGGATTGAAGTTGTTGGAAAAATGGTCCGTCAGCAAGATGGGCTTTCGGTCAACCAGACTCATCCGATAAACCTGGTACTTTGCTTCACCATCCACAACCATATGATTCAGGTGCTCACGCCCCACTTTCCCCTGACACCTTTTCTCGAAGTCTGTTGGTTTCTTCTTGTAGCTGAACACGATCTCCTCGCCGTCATAGGAGAGGGCGCAATCCATTACCTCGCCTTCGCCCGCGTCAAAGATATTCTCTTTCGTGCCCCCATCCTTGCCCGGCGTGAAGATGTAGATGCCGCCGCCGGGCCGGAAAGACTCCACGTGGTAGACATACACATGGCTGATCTGGTACGCGTGACGATGTACGAGGAGCATCTGGTTGAAACCAAGCTTGCCTGCGTAGAGCTTCTCCGCCAGCTCGGGTGTTTCTTCCATGCCCGGGACACGAGCAGGAGCGGTGCGTCCGCCGCGGATAGCACCCTTCATAGGCTTCATGGCTGTGAACACGCCCAGAGCCTTCTCGGCCGGCGGGGTCGAATAGACTTCAATCTCCGCTGCGCCGGGATTCTGGCACATGTGAGACCCTATGAACTTCAACCTCATCTTTGTCGCCCTGGCGGTCTGCTCCAGAGTGATTCTCTGGGGGCCGTGCCCCGGCTTGAAACTTGCTCTGATCGCAGGCTTGTTCGCATCGTCAAAGTAGACCTCGCAGTCTTTCCATGCCTCGACCGCAAAACACGTCCTTCCGTAATAGACTATTTCAGCGATCCCAACGGAGGCGCCCCACTCCATCGTAAGCTCCGCCCCGTTCTTGTGCGTCTTTCCCTGCACCGCCCATTCTTTGCCCTCACCGTTGCGTCTACCCGCCTCGGTGATAAACCCGTCCGCAACGAATTTCGCAGCGTAACCTGCGCTGAACTCGGAAGTTGCTGTGACCTTTGCCTTTCGGGCCAGGTTCTCTGGTTTCATCGCCCGAACGGTCACAGGTACCGTTGCTGTCGCCAGTGAAATAATCACGAACAATCGAATGAACATCGTTGCCGCTCCCTGTTTACTATTGGAAACACTGTTTCATATAGTAAGCGATCCTCTCGGGTCTGTCAAGAAGCATGATGAGACACCACCGACGACGGGAAGGGCCGAACGGTGAAGGGCAAGGAGGAGCTACATCCGGGCGCCGTAGGCCAGTCTGCTCAGGCCTTCTCCAGAAGGACTCCGCATCCGGCGAAGACATCTAGCCCATGGATCTCTACGGCGTGGTGGTTACTGATACTCTTGGTCACAAACAACGGCGCACATCGCATCCGCACGAAGAAGCGGACGCTTGCCTCGTGATCCTTGCAAGCAAACGCGGGGGCCACCGGTCCATGGCCGCAACCTGCTGGCTTAGAGCCTATCCGAATACCCCCGGCGGTGTTGACTGTGGACCATACGAAGGAGAAAGGCAAGAAGGCGAGGTAGTTCTCTGCCTTCTTTTCCCAGCGGATGAGGAGCCTGCGAAAACGGTTTGACCAAGAGTGGGTTCGTTCAACGACCCAGCGACGGGCCTCGCGATTTGATGTGAGGAATGTAGCGTCGCCGCGCGAGGCTTCGTTCTGCCTGTCGTTCTCAGGTGACTTTTTGGGCCAGACCTTCAGGCGTATTTGCTTCGCGCCCGACGACCGAAAGGGGCCGGGCGCCGGGTTGCCCGCGGAACGCTTCTCGCCGAAGTAATCGGTGTCGATCCGATAGGGCGTGCCATCAGGCCGCTCGAACGGGGCGCCCGGTATCTCTGCCCTGCCCAGCAGTTCAGTGGTTACGAGGGGACGGTTTCCTGTTGCGCCAGCGGCATTCCGGGAGAATCGTAGCCACACGCCATCCGCTTTCTCTTCAACTTCAACACCGGAACCTGCAAGGTACGCGTTGCCGGCACTCTGGAGATTTGCGGCGGTGTCGCCCGCGGGTGGACGACACTCTCCGACAAAGAGGTTGTTATAGTAGCGTGCGTCTTTGTGCTGGATGTCGGAAAGCTCCATGTCCTCAACCGTATGAGGCTTGAAGTAGGGCGTCTCCCGCTCTTGTGGTTTGGAAGAGATCGTCCCTGTGAACAGATTGTGTACGTAGGCGGATCCTTGCGACCAGTCGCCTATCGCTTTGCCGGACAAGAACAGGTTGTTGTCGATCAGGTATGGTCCATGGTCGACCTCCATGAACAAGTCTTTGCTGTTGTCATGCAAGAGATTTCCGGTTACACGCGTGCCCTGGGCCATCCAATCCAGCCAGATCCCTCCCACGGCGCCGCAGCGGTGGATGTGATTGTTGCGAATGACCGTGTCATTCGATCCCAGCAGCTTGAGTCCGGCCACGTCGGGCCCGCCGATCCACCCCCGCATGGCGATGTCGCAAATGGTGTTGCCTTCAATGGTGCTGAAGATCCCGCCCAGGCTGCCGTGAATCCCGTTCTTCTCACAATGCGAGATATGGTTGTTGCGAACAACGTGGCTGCCGATTTTCTCTACGGACCATCCGTTCTCCAGCGCCAGCTCGCACGATCTGACAAATCCTGGGGCAGTCGCCGGCGGCAAGGGGACGTCGTGTTTGCCCTCAAGATCGTAGCGTCCCAGCGTGACGCCGGTATTTATCGAATGACTGAGCACATTGTTCTCGATGATCCAGCCCTTACTCCAGTGCGTGCCTATCAGGCCGATCTGTTCGGACATCGCTCCGGACCAGGGAGTTGCCGCATGGCGCATCGTGAAGCCGCGAACGGTGATGTAGTCGCGTCCAGGTTTATCTGGATAGAAGAGTGATTGACGCACGTTGATCTCGACCAGTTCCTTATTCGGATCAACATCGTCAAATTGCGCCCAGATCGTGGTGTTCTCTTCGTCTACATCAGCCTTCCAAAGCGGTCGACCATCCGCGAAAGGGCCGCCGCTGCCGCTTGACGGAGGGTCCGATTGATAACCACTCCATTCAGGGCCGCCACAGTTGATTCTCTTGCTGAATCCTCCATTTTCAACCACGATCCCGGAAATGCAGGCCAGCGACACGCGGTCAATGATATGGATCATCAACTGGCCGTCTGTAACTTCAACACCGTTGAAGTCTTCGTCATGCGCTGCAAACGTGCCTACCTCCGCCAGAATGTCAAACTCGCTGAGCACTGTTTTGCCCTGGAGTTTGACGTCAAATACCCGCTCGGCCCGTGAGTCAAAATGCGGTTCGCAGAACTTCAGGGTAACGCGGTAGGTTCCATTGGGCACGGCCAGACGGTAGCCACCCAGATTGTACCTGCAGGTCTGGTAGAGTGTGTCCTCTTCCGTTCCGGCTATGGCTTTGCCAGCATAATTGGCAATCCTACCACCCAAGACCTCGTCTTTCGGGGCGGCCGGCAAACCCGGGGACGGCAGTACTTGCTCCAGGCTGGGCGCTTCGTCTAACCAATCGCCGTTGAGATAAACCGCGCCGGTGTGACGGTCCAATCCATCCCTGGGAGTTCTATACCACTCGCCGCCAATGACGTCGCTGTAGGGATTGAAATCTCCAAAGAAGCTGTTGGGCAGTACGACTTTCCAGACATCGCCCTGAACCCTCTGCCAGCCTTTGACGACTTCCGAACCTTTGATCACGACCTCCTCGCCGTGCGCGGCCTGGTAGGTGATGCGTTTGTCGTCGGAGTCGCCTCCGCGCGGAGGATTGACCCGTTCGCGGTAGACGCCTTCATGGACCGTGATCACATCGCCCGGCTGCGCGAGATCCGCCGCGCGCTGAATGGCCAGAAACGGTTCATTCTCGGAGCCGGTGTTTTCGTCGTGTCCATCCTTGGCAACGTGATATTCCGTGGCCTGCGCGAAGCCTGCGGCCAACAGTAAGACGATGGTGAAGCTGCTTGTCTTCATGGTAGTTCATCCTCAGCGATTGTACTTCTGGATCGCCCGTTCGATCGCCTTGCCCGTCGCCAATCGGTCGCGGTTCGAGTCGGCGTATTTTCCGCCCGAAAGCGTGATGGCCGGGGCAATGTATACGGCGACGATCAAACCGGAAGTACCCATCTTCTCGAACAGTGCCCGATAGTAGTCGTCGATGTATTCGTCATCGACGTTGAAATCGGCAGTCATGTAGACGATGCCCTTCTCGGCCAGCGCATGCCGCATCTTCGCCGCCTCATCGAGGTTGTCGAGATTGAGGTTGTGGATCGAGGTGAGCCCGTCGGTCGCAAGGTAATTGTCGATGTGCTGGGTCGCAGTGCCGCAATAGTGGATCGAACCGCCGCCGAAGGCTTTGAGTACCCGGCTGTTGTACGGCACGATAAACTCTTTGTACAAATCGGTGCCGAAAATCACACAATCATCGTCCGACATCCACACGCCGCCGAACCCGCCCGGGATCTTGATCCCTAACACGTACGCGTCATCTTCAAGGCTCTGCCCGGCCAGTTCTTTTTGCAGGCGAACCCAATCAATCAAGGCGTCGGTCACCGTTTGCATCAACTCGTGGACCTTGTCGGGGTGGTCGTGCATCCAGTAACACATCTTGTCGTAACCGATGATCTGCAACGCGGTGGTCAACGGCCCCTGGCAATCGGTGACGCCCACGGGCAAGTCCGTCGTGGCCCGCATCGAGCGAATCGTCTGCAGTACGCGGGGCATCAGGCCGTCCTTTTCGGCATCGGGCTCTTTTAAGTCCTCGAGTTGGTCAACCTGCGAGATCGGCGGCAGATCAACGGCCGGGTCCATGCGGTCCTGAAAGAGGATCGGCACGCCGAACCCGGACGCGAGCACGCCGGTCCCGTACCACGGCATGAGGAATGGGATGTACGCATCGTCGTAGTTCTCGGCGTGCAACTCGATCCCTTGCATCTGGTAGCGGATCATGCTCGCCGGGTCATCGTCGCAATAGTCGGGCGGGATGTGTTCCTTCACATCGCCGAAAAGCCAGTAGCCGGCGTCGTAGATCAAGTAAGGCACCGTTTCGTTGCGGAATTCGAAGGCCGCCCGCAGCGTTGCTTCCGACGCTAGGCTCCGCTGCTCATAGCGTGGGCAGGTTCGCATCGGCCTTCTCCTCGTCGGTTGAGTTTCCGGCCTGTCAGGAATCACCGACTCCTCGATAGGCAGGGTGCCGTTCCCGCCATGTTGTTATTGGCGAGGTGTTGCACGAGGCAGGAACACTCCTGATCGTAGATCTCCAAACCACGTGTGGCAACGCCATTTTGCGCAAACTAGACGCCATTTTGCGGCATGGCGGAAGATCTGCAAATACTGTGGTTTCAACAGTTTTGGCCGACTCTGGTTTCTCGGGGCCAAATTGCTGCTGCTAGACATCCCTGTTTGCGACAGGCAGAATCAAGCTTGGAGAGTACCATGTCGCCGATCCCAGAAGTCGCCTTGTTGCTGGAGACGTCCCGCGAATACAGTCGCCAGTTGCTCCGCGGGATCGTGCGGTACGCCCCGTCGCACGGCCCCTGGTCGTTCGTGGTGTCGCCGGGGCACTTCGAGTAGCAATTGCCGCGTGCGCAGCGGTGGGGCGGAGACGGCGTGATCGCCCGCATCTCCTCACCGGAAGCGGCGCGGACGATTCAGAAAGCGGGCGTACCGGCCGTGGCGGCAACCTGCTAGTTTAGTATCCTATTCTCGATGATAGGCCGCCGCAACAGGCCCGTTCAAGGACGTTTTGCGCAAAATGGGTGCCACTTTGCTGCGCGCCGTAGGGTGCGTGAAACGCGCCAAGCTCCGAAAACAAAAGCTGCCACTTCGTACACCCGCTTGATCAGCATGGCCCAGGTCTCGTTACAGCGGGCCGGTGCAGCACCGGAAGCGTCGTCCCCGCTGGTTGCCTCGGCCGATTCTTTCGCTTCCGCTTTCTTGCGCATGCCTCGCGCCTTGTTCGAGTAGTAGCCATAATACCGGATCAGATGCGCGCCCTTGGGCGGAATGTGCTGCGCGAACTCGGCCAAGAAGTCCAGTGGCTCGAAGATCTGGAGATTACGCTTCGCGCCGGCTTCCAGCGCGTCTTGATGAGGCTCGGGGAACGCGTGGCAAGATGACTCCTCGGCCTTGTAGACGACCTGGCCGGTTTCCGTTACCTTGGTCAGCCGAGACAGACTGAAGGAGCAGCGAATCATATAGCGAACCAAACGTTCGATGCCGTGGCTGTCGCCCGCGGGAAGAAACACTGACTGATCCACACTGAAACCGGCTGTCACGGCTTGCATCGGCTCGAACGGTCCTCTCCTTCGCGCCTTCGGCCCGGAAGACATCGAGAACTATCTCGACTCTTGCCGGATTGAGAAGAACGCTCCACCGACCAGAAAGATGCGACCGCGTCTAAAACGCATCCACCTTTAGTTACCCAGCCGCCCGTCGCGCTTGTTCCCGCATGTGATCTGGGCTATGCGACAAATGCTGATAGACACGAGCCAACATCGACGGATCCTAATGTCCCATCAAAATGGCCACGGTCAGCGAGTCGACGCCACATTTCAACGCATTGGTCGCCCAGGAATGCCGCATTGCGTACAACGAGTATCGCGATGCGAGTCGCCGTGCCTTCCTGTCGGTGAGCTTCCGTATCGCTTCCGATCGGAGCTTTCGTTCGCTCTTCTCTCGTTTTACGCCTTTCAGCGTTCTAGTCGGACAGAGCTTTGGAATGAACGCATCGATTTCTTCGTCGGTTACCAGATCCCCGGCGGCCATCGCCAACTCGCGCCCCATTTTCGTCCGAATCCGATCGAAGAAACAGTTGACGGCTTCCGTCGTCCACGGTTTGCCGCGGCTGTTTCGGAACAACGGGCCGTTCGGGTACTTCAGAACCAGTCGTCGCGTAATCCCCAGCGCGTCTTCCGTCAAGTAAATGACACGAGGGGCTTTCTTCCCCTTCGACTCATTTTGCGGAAAGGTCCATCTGCCGTTCTGCAAGTCAACGAACTCGGCCGTCACCTTCAACGATTCTTGCGGTCGGCAACCAGTTTGATACGTCGTCACCAACAGATCTCGAAATGCATCGTTGGTCACGAACTCCAACAGCTTCTCAAACTCGTCCGGCGGCACGTATGTTTCCCGCCGGTCGGCCCCAGGGACTTCCAGGGCGGCAATTGGGTTTCTCTCCAGATACCCCTGCTTGACCGCCCATCGCAGGCAGGTCTTGATGCTCCGGTAGTAATTTCTTTGCGAGGTGACGGCCAAATCGTAGTCGTCCACCCACTGCTCGATGTGATAGGGCCTCAGAGTGTTGCCCCGCATTTCCGGGTATTTGGTCACGAGTCGCTGCAAGCGGTAGCGGTACCACTCGTACGTATCCGCCGCCCGGTGCTTTTGCACCCATTCCAGGTAGGCGTCAACCACGCCAGCCAGCGAGTCGGCCGAAACGGATTGCTCGCGCGGGTTGAGCATCAACTGATGGTACTGCCGAAACGCCTCATCCCGGTCGGGACCGAGATTGATTTGCTTGCGGTTGATTTCGACGTACCAAAGGCTACGTGCCTTCTTGAAGAACGGCTTCGGGAAATGAGCCATAACGAACCCTCCAGTCTAGAACCAATGGAAACAAACCAGAGGCGACCGAAAGGTTCGCTAACGACCCCGCGTCGGCTGCACCCGACCGGGGGCATCTTTATCAGCCAGAGTTTTCGGACAACTTCTCGGACAGAAGCGTTGTCCCAAGGACCAGCGTTGTCGTAAGTCCTTGCCGTGTCAAGCACGCCCGAGAGGACTCGAACCTCTAACCCTCGGTTCCGAAGACCGATGCTCTATCCAATTGAGCTACGGGCGCTAAAGCGAATGCAACATACGGAATTTCGCGTGACCGTGCAACCAACCCCATTCCGCGTCCAAAGATTCTGAGGTTTTCACGACCCGAGTCTTGACCCGTGGTTCTTCGGGATGCTATAAGCGCAAATGATGTTGTGTGCGCATATTGCGCCCAATCCGTTTTCTTTTCCTGATCAGAAACACCAACCGGGCGACCCTCATGGCCCAGATTACACTGCGCGTGCTGGACGGCGCTGATCGAGGCCGTGTGTTCGATACTCTGGAGACGCCAGTCACGATCGGACGCGAAGAGGGTAATACGATTCAACTGAACGACGAGCGCGTTAGCCGGTTCCACGTCAAGATTCAGGAGGATCATGACCGCTTGGTGCTAACAGATCTGGAGAGCACAAACGGCACCAAAGTGAACGGCGAGGACATTCAGCTTCGCATTCTGCGCGACGGCGACATGATCCACGTGGGACGCTCGGTGCTGGTGGTCGGCTCGCGTGATGATATCGCCAAGCGGCTGGCCCAGTTGCGAAATGTCAAGACCAAGAGCAGCTGGTTCCGCCGAGGCAAAGAGGCTGGCGAGGCCGTCCCGCCGCTCGACTCCGAGGCACCGTGGAAAGACAACGAGGACCTTCAAGAGGCCCTGTTCTGCCTGGAACCACCCGAGTTGCCGGAGCGGCTGAGCCCAGGACAGGCGGCTCAGTTGGCCGAATTGATCGAATACCTGCATATCCGTCTCCGCCATCTGCTTTCCTCGGTCAAGGAGGAGAAGAAAGGGGACCGGGTTACGCTGGATACGCGACAATGGCACTGTCTCGTCGATTTACAGTCACGCCTGGCCGAGTATTTGCGATCGGTAGGCGACCCAGACGCGCCCGCGATTGAGTGACTAATTCCCTTGCACGGGGAATGTGAATCACGTTTGCCCCGTCGCCCTCGCGTCGGCTGCCTACCAGCCCTTTCAGCGCACATCGCACAGTCCATTTGTGCTGCCCTTCCTTGAAAAAGCGGCCCTAAATCACTATACAACCCTTGTTCGCTGCGCACGCTCCTTCCTGTTCGAGTCGCGCCCCGATCGCTATATTGACGTATCAGTCCCCAATTCTGCACAGATTTACAGCCGGAGATGAGGTGCTGGCACAAGGCGTGTGGGGTTTCCTCACGCACTTCGTGTCGCCGATGGTGGTTTTATATGAGACGGCGGGTCGTGATTACAGGTGTTGGCTGCGTGACTCCACTTGGAGTGGATGCCGACGAATTCTCGCGCCGACTCATGAAGGGCCACTCGGGAGTTGGTCCCATTACGCTGTTCGATGCCTCTGGCTTCCCCGTCCGTATTGCGGCAGAAGTCCCTGATTGGGACGTCTCCAAATTGAAGGACGAACCGCTTCGATGGCAGAGACACCCTCGTCAGACGCAGTTCGCTGTGGCCGCTGCCTCCGAAGCAGTTCGCTCTGCGGGCCTGCAAGACGGGCAAGTCGAACCGCAGCGTTTCGGCGTGATCACCGGTTGTGGGGAGATTTTCCCCGAATTCTCTAAGTTCTGCCAGTTGACTGGTTCCGCGTTGGTCGACGAACGTCTTCAGATGGATCGGTTCGTCGACGAAGCCGCCCTGGTCTATCAGGACGCTCCGGATGGAGACCTCGTAATGGAACCTGGGGCTGCCGCAGGTTGTATTGCCGGGCTATTCGACGCGCAGGGGCCGAATTCGAATTTCACGGCCGCCTGCGTTTCGTGCAGCAAAGCCATCGGCGAATCGACCGAAATCATCCGCCGCGGAGATGCGGACGTAATGCTGGCCGGTGGCGCTCACAGCATGATTCATCCGTTCGGCGTCACTGGTTTTCATCGTCTTTCGACGCTTAGCACACGCAATGACGAGCCGGAAAAGGCCGCGCGGCCATTTGATCGCAAACGGGACGGGTTCGTGATCGGCGAAGGTGGAGCGATGCTCGTGCTGGAAGAGTTGGAGGCGGCGCGTCGACGTGGTGCCGAAATCTGGGGAGAGGTATCAGGTTGGGGCGTCACCCATGACGCCTATCGCATCACCGACTTGGACCCTCAAGGACGCTCCGCCGCGAAGGTCATTGGGCTGGCGTTGAAGGATGCCCAGGTGAATCCCGAGGACATCGACTACATAAACGCTCATGGCTCCGGTACGGCTATCAATGACAAGACCGAGACGCTTGCCGTGAAGAAGGCGCTTGGCGAGTGTGCTTACAAGGTTCCCATGTCCAGTACCAAGAGCATGACTGGGCATCTGACTACCGCTTGCGGTGCCATCGAGGCCGTCGCATGCCTTCTGGCGATTCGCGATGGCCTCGCGCCACCGACAATCAACTACGAGAACTTTGACCCCGAATGCGATTTGGACTACGTGCCCAATGCCGCTCGCGAGATTTCGTGCAGACACGCCATGAGCGATACCTTTGGCTTCGGCGGGCAGAACGTCGTATTAGTCTTTTCCCAATTCGACGGCTGACGCAATCAGGGGCTATAATGGAATATGCTGGTTTGCGAGTTTGGCTCAAGAGGGCTCGCGACGACGGCGACGCAATGCCGCTCCGTAAGAACCGTCCCCCCTTTGTTGCACTCCGATCTTGGACCGCTAGATTCTGATGTCAACGTGGCCGCTGATCTCTGATTTTGCCCGCATGGTGCAGAACCCTCAGGTCGCCTTTCGGACACCTGAGCTGAAACAGAGCACCGTGGAATTGAATCATCTGGGCCAGCCCAAGGCTCGCAGTGGTAATTTCGCAACCGTTTATCGCGCATTCCGGCCTGATGGCAATGACTTTGCCGTCCGCGTCTTCAATCGTCGTCAGGACGAACGGCTGGAGCACTATCAGACGGTCAGCGATTACTTGGACCAGCGGGCCGTATCCAGCATTGTCAATTTCGACTATGACGAGCGCGGCATTCGGTCGGCCGGAGACGGCAAACTGTATCCGCTGCTGACGATGGACTGGGTGCCGGGCATTACTCTGTTTGAATGGGCCCGAGACCGCAGCCGCGAGGGTTATGCCGAGGCGCTCACGATCGCAGCCGATGTTTGGCTGCACTTGGTCCGCGAACTGAGCGAGCATCAGATCGTACACGGCGACCTGTCGCACGGAAACGTCTTGGTCTCGCCGGAAGGTCATTTCAAGCTGGTGGATTATGACTGCATGTGCGTGCCGTCCCTGATCGGACGCCGCAATCTGGAGACCGGGTTGCCTCCTTACCAGCACCCGGGGCGTAATGCCGACACCGTTCTGTTTCCCGGGCTGGACAACTTTTCGTCGCTGGTCATCTATGTCGCTTTGCGGGCGTTGGCCGCTGCTCCGCACCTGTGGATCACGTACGTTGACCAGATGGAATACGACCGGATCTTGTTCCGTCCGCAGGATTTCGAGAATCCGGCCATGTCGCCACTCTACCGCGACTTGATGAACTCGCCGGACGAGCAAGTGCGCGACTTGGCCCACTACCTGTTCCAACTGGCCCGATACGACATACACGATATCCCGCCCGTCGATGAAGTGCTGCTGTGGTGCGAATCGGTCGAGAGCCTGGTGAGTGCTCAGGAGTGGGACAAAGTAGTGCAGTTGGTCGAGCGCATGGGGCCGGGCGAACAAATTGCGCCCGAACTGCAGCCGTTCGTCCAGGAAGCCCAACAGCGCGTCTCGTGCAAGAAGGCGGTCGAGGAGGCCCTGGCCGAAGGCAACGAAGAGCGGGTCGAGATGCTGTACGCCACTGGACTACTGCACAACTATCCGGCGGCTGAACATCTGGCCGAACAGGCAAAGCATGCTGGCGAAGTGAGGCCCATACTCCGAATCCTGCAATCTGCTCAGCAGTTAAAGGCGTGGGACAAGCTGAAGACCACTTGGGTGGCCAACCAACACGTATTGGCCGGACGCGTCAGCACCCAGACGTACGAAGCGGATGTTCAGAAGTTGTTGACGGTAGACCGCATACGCGATCTACTGGCTTCGGCGCAGGTCGACAACGTGGCCTTACTGGAGGCTTGGCAGCAGTTGCAGGAAATGGGCGGACACCCCACGGCCGAGCAGTACCGCGAGCAGGTTGAAAAGAGCCTAGCTCAGCGTCAGAGCATAACAAAACTGCAGGAGTTGCTGCTTCAAGCTCCGAAGACTCCGTCGCTTTCGCATGACAAGAAGATCGTCGCCTGCGGTTCCCCCGAGGCGTTCCAGGCGATGGACCGGTCGTCCCCATTGGTGCAGCAGTATTTGGCTGCCCAGAAACGAGTCAAGTACGTCAAGAAGGTCCACGAAGTAGAGAAGAAGGGGACGATTGAAAGCGAGAAATTCATTGCCGGCGTGATGAAACACCTGCCGAACTCGTATCACGAAGGGCTCGCTCGGCGATCCCAGCAGGCGCGCCGACGATTGTACGTTTGTCGCGATTTGAAGAGCGCGTTGGAAGAGCCATGTACCGAGGTTAATATCGTCAAAGCCTGGGAGAAGCTGGGCGAAGTGCGCGGCCGCGTACTGGCGTCGAACGAGATCGCTCAACGCGCCCAGTTGGCCGAGGCACGCGTGCCGCTGATTCAGAAGTTGCAGGCAATTCCAGACGACGCGGGCGATGCCGAACGAGAACGCGCCGTCGTCGAGATTTGGGATCCGGCGGTGTTGGACGGGTGTCATGACGCGTCCGAGTGGCAGGGGGTCTACGATCGCGTGCGTGCTGGTCGCGAAACGCTACAGATGATCGAAAGCGCCGTCGAGGCAGAGAATCTTGCCGAAGCCGATCGCCTGCTTGGCCAACCGTGCATGGAAGGCCAGGAGTTGCCACAGGAGCTGACGGATAGAATCAAGGAATTGCGTGCCAAAGTCCATAAAGCGACTGCGGCCAGTCGGCAGGCGATCGTTACCACGCTGATGGAAAACGATCGGCCGGCCTTTGCAGAATTGTTCGACGCCGGTCTGGTCCGCGACATCTGTACTCAGTTCCGTCATCATCAGCCGGTTGTCAGTCAATGGGTCGAATCAGAAATTATGCCACTGTCACGCATTGGCTTGGCGGCGGACCCCGAGGATGCCGTGGTGCGTGACGAGGAAGGGAACTTGACGATCAGGTGGACTTGGCCGGCAACCAACGTCAGCAATGACTGCCGAATGGTGATTTGCCAAATCCGGCCGCCAGCCAGCGCATTGCCCGAAGACGTCGAGGCCCAATACTCGGTTGCACTCCAACGCCACGATTGGGACGGGGCAACCGGTCATCAGATCCCGCAGAACCCAGAATTGGATGGCAGCGATGTTTACGTTTGGGCGGTGATCGATCTCGGCTACCAAACGTTCTTCACCGAACCATTTCGAGTTGGGCGCATCCAACCCGTCGAAGTCAAGAAACAACGAAGATGGGGACTGTTTCGGTCCCGCAAGGCCGAAAAGGCAGCAGAATCTGCGGAAGACGAGGAAGCGAAGACGGGCGAAACTGAACAAGCAGACGAGGAGGGCCAGCAGCCCGAAGGGACGGAGCAGTCGCCCGCCGCGGAGGACGCGCCAGAGGCAGAATCTGAGAGCTAACCTCAGCCATTGGTCGTTCTGACTCGAAACCGCATGCCTATCCTCACTTGCCCATCTGCGTGCTTCGGCCGATAATCACATCTTGCGTGGCTGGGCGCCCACCAAGAAGGCGCACATCTGTGACCAAAGACCGCGAGGGGGTGAGACTTGCCGTACCAACGAGAAATCAGCCGAGACAACAAAGCGTGTGTCCTGTTCCTGTTGGACCAATCCTATTCCATGGTTGAGCCGTTGGGCGGTTCAGCGAGCCGCAAGTGCGACGAACTGGCCAATGCGGTTAATTCCTGGCTGTATAATATGTCGATTCGCTCGTCCGGCGATGAAGGCATTCGCGACTACATGGACGTGGGCGTAATCGGCTATCGCACCGATCAACAGGCCAGCCCGATCATCCAGCCCGCGTTGGTAGGGTCGCTTGCGGGCCAACAGTTGGTATCGGTCACTGACGTCGGCAACTGTCCGGCGCGAATCGATTCCGTCGTACAGCAAATCCAGGACGAAGAAACGGGAGAGACGATCGAATTCCCGTCCGAAAGTCCAATTTGGATCGATCCGGTGGCCGAAGGCAGTACGCCCATGTGCCACGTGCTGTACCACGCATATCAGGTTCTTAGCCAATGGATCCAGCAACATCCGGACAGCTTTCCGCCGATTGTGATTCACATCTCCGATGGCGAATCGCAAGATGGGGATCCGATACCGTATGCGGAGGCCATCAGAAACCTGGCCACGAATGACGGCAATGTACTCCTGTTCAATTGCCATCTTTCGATGACTCAGGCCCAGCAGGCTCTGTTCCCATCGGTGCCCGACGGCTTGCCCGATGAATTGGCAAGAGTCCTGTTCGACATGTCCAGCATCCTGCCAGAACCGTTTTACCGCAACGCCGTGGCCGAAGGAATCCAACTGCAACCGGGCGCTAGGGGCATGGCGTTCAACGCCGATATGGTTGTCCTGGTCAAGTTCCTTGATATGGGAACACGCGCTGCTGTGCAACTGCGATAGGTTAGCTACATCAACGGCCCGCTTTCTCCTACCGCGCGAGGCGTGCGCTGAGCCGCCCGACGGGCTGTGGCGAGGATACCTCACCCACGGTTGTAGGTCCGCAGCCAGTCGGAGGTCACCTCGCAGGTGAACTCATGAATGGCTTTCGCGGACTCAGCGCGTTGATGGTCGGCCGCAACGATGCAGTTCCATTCCCCGCCGCACATCGTACGTCAGGAACAAGGAATTAGGGTGTCCGCACTCGCGCATGACGTTCTGGTATAGCTGGTGTTCCTCGGGCCACGGATAGGCGTAGACCAAATCAAAGTCGCTCAATTTCCTGCCCATTCGTTCGTAAGCTGCTGCACTATGCAACTCAGTGCGGACCTCGGTTTCGCCTTTCCCAGGATTCCATTCGAATTCGCTGGGGAAGAAGTTGCCACGCGCGAATCGGGCATCCGAACCGTATCGTTTGCCAAAGGCATACGCGTGTTCGACGAGTTCTGGCTCGTTTTCGATGCCGTAAGCCTCGAAGCCTAGGCGACTGGCCATGATCGTGACCACGCCCAGTCCCGAACCCCATTCGAGAAAAGTGCCGGCTTGACCACGCAATTTGACCAACGAACTGAATACCGCATCGTAGTCGGCGCTGACATAGGCGTGGAAACCGTCGGCGGTCTGCGATCGTTCCCAGAGCTCATCGGCTTCGTCCCACAAGAGTTGCAGCTCGATTCGAAGGGATTGCTCAGATCCATCGTAGTCATCGTTCGGGGCTTGTCGTGGCCAGCCATTCTCCATGCCGATTTCACCGTCCATGAGTGCTTGAGCGGGACCGTACAGCTCGCGAGCCGCAGGAAGACGCGGGGAAGTCTAACAGATTCGGTCCGCGACGAAATACCCGGTATTCTCTGAGCGTTGCAGTCGTATCTCTCGAGCGACGGGATCCAGGCCGGTGAACTGCAGAGGCGGCCCTCACAGTTCCGACGCCCGTATCGAATATATGTTGGCGGAATTGTCTTTTTGTGTTGATTGTCCTGCTGCACTATCTTTTGCGTCAACTTACTGTAGAATACGCGCTGAAGAGGGGGGAATCTCCCTCGCTTCTGCGGTGGAAGAGTCTGAACGCGTTTGTTCCTGGGCACGCCGCGGAGACATATCTTTATTGAGGAATGCGACGAAATGGCAGAAGGCACGATCAAGCGGTTGACGGACAAGGGCTTTGGGTTCATCTCCACCGGAGGCGACAAGGACATCTTTTTCCACTCGTCCGCCTGTGAAGGGGTGAGCTTCGAAGAACTGCGCGAGGGACAGCAAGTGTCCTTCACAGAAGGACGCGGACCGAAAGGGCCAAGAGCAGAGAACGTCAAGCTCGTCTGAAATCGAAGACAAACCGGAAGACACAGAAGCCGACGAATCTCGTCGGCTTTTTTTCGTTCTTGAGTGGCAATCGGAGCGGAGGAAAAGGCACAAAGCCGTCGACGCCTCTGATACGACGGATCGCCTTGGACGGCCCAACGGGCACAGCGGCCGAAACGCGAGCGAACGCAGAGCAGCACAAAAGCAAGTGAAGCGGTACGTAGGCAGGCCTAACGCAACCGGTCGCGTCGTTGAGCCCGGGCGCGACGTTCGGCTCGCAAACGAGCACGCCGCTTCACCTCGCTCGGCTTTTCGTAATACTCTCGACGCCTCATTTCTCTCTTCAAACCACTCCGCTCTACCAGTTTACGGAAGCGGCGGACCGCCTCTTGAATCGATTCACGGTCACGGACAAAAAGTCGAACCATTTTTCCTCCTGGCGCACGCCAGCCGGGGGCATTTTCGGCAAGCACAAAACCACCCCGACCATCGTTTGGACGTTCAAAACGTGGATATCAAACAACCAGCTTCTGGGCCAAAGAAGGGGATGCCTACGTCGCGACCCAATTGGCGGGACAGGGGAAGGAGAAATTGGGGAGAGAGGGTCTGTTTTCCCGCCACGCGAACTCGTTCGACGATCCAACCACAGGTTATGATACCCATTCACCGTCCAGTTGTACATGCGAGGCCGTGGCATCAAGGTGTCATGTCAAGGTCTCGGTCTGTCTAGACAGAAAAACTCACGCATGAATAAGGCGATGGCTGCAGGAAGACTCGCAAATAGTTGAAGGTGTGTCCGATTCCGTCTCGTTGACGTGAAGGGCGTGTACGACGTTGATATCAAAGACTATACTCATCATGGTCTGGTTTGCTCCGTTTCTAGGCTTCGAGCGAGCTGTTGAGCTGCATCGGTAGCTGCCAAGGTCGAGAATCAAGCGATCGTTCGCATGTTCTTCCAACACCGAGTTTTCTGGCTGCCCAAGGACGTTCAAGATCCGAACGGCTACGAAGACGCATTTCACGTCGATGCCAGTCGGGGCGTAGCAGCCGTCTGCGACGGCGTCTCTTCCGCGCTCTACTCTGGTCGATGGGCGGGAATCCTTGCACACGGTGTTGTGGCCGACGCGCCGAATGTGAACGATCCGCAGGCGATTGAATTGTGGCTGAAACGACATCGTGAGGCTTGGTCGGCGTCGATCGACGAGAGTTCGTTGGCCTGGCACCAGAAGCCGAAGCTCCTGGACGGTGCCGCGACAACGTTGCTTTGGGTCGAAGTGACGAGCACCGGTGCTGATGACGGCGTTGCCAGACCTTTCCAAGTCCGCTCGTACTCGATCGGCGACTGCTGCTTGTTCCACATTCGTGGCGGACAAGTATTGCAGACGTTTCCCATTCAAGACAGCGCCCGATTCGAAGACCACCCGCAGGCCATCCGCAGCGTCTACAAGCGTTCCGACGCCGTCACGTTCGAGGCCATGGAAACCCAATGCAATCCGGGCGATTTGCTGCTGCTTTGCACCGACGCCGTCGCCGCCTGGACCATGCGCCAGTTGGAGGCCGGAGCCCAGTTGGATTGGAACTCATATTGGCACATGACCCACGAGGATTGGCAAGCGTGGCTGACGAGCTTACGTCAGGACAACCAAATCCGTTATGACGACTCGACGGCGGTCCTGCTCTGCATCGGTTCCGAACAGACCGAAACGCCCAGCACGCCACCGGCCAAAGACGAGAAGCTCTTGGATGCTGCTGAGACGAAGGTTCGGGGTGCATTCAAATCCCTCAAAGGAACGCTTCGCAAGGGGCTGCGCGAGTTGTCGGACAGCAAGTGGCTGTCTGAACGCGACAAGGAATGAGTACAAGTGGCTTCCTGATGCGTTTCAGCTACTGAGGCTACGGTGTTCAGGCGACCGGTTTCAGGCCAGACGGAAGTGAATACGTGGGATCGCGTACGCTGAAACGTGGATCTGAACACACCCGAGGCGCTGGATGTGCGGCTCGTCTGTCTTGATGTTAGTGTTTGTGCGCATTAGACTTACAGTATTGTCGACTTCTCCCAGCTTCTCCTTCGTGCTCGGGGATGTGACTGAGGACAGAAAACGGCTTTCTCTACTCAAATCCTGGTTCCAACATCGAATTGGCGGTGTCTGACCGGCGTTTTGAAGGGGCGGTGAACAATCATGGCTACACCTCTATTTTGCGTAGATCTTTCGGAAGACGCCCGCGACTACCGCCATACGGCGTTGGAACCGGGGTTGCCGCTGCTGGACCGCCAGCATGTGAATTTTCAAATCCTCCGCAAGTGGCTAGGCGACTACATCGCCGAACCGGAATGGCGCAACGAGGATACCGTCGCCTTCTACATGTCCGAGGAGGAACGAGGGCGTTTGGAGGACGTCGACTGCCAGCCAGTCACCAAGGGCGAATTAGAGAAGAAATTCGCCGACGATCTCGAAGGCATCCGTATCAAGATCAAGAAGATCAAGCCGGAATCGTCGACCGAGCAGATGGTGCATCGGATCCTGAAGAAGAACATCGCCGAGCAAACCAACGATCTTGATAGCAGCGATTTCGATTCCTACTTCTTCAAGTGCCGCACGACCAACGAGGACTGGCGGCTGATTTGGTGCTGTGGCTTTCAGCGAGCCGACCTGGAGCCATTGAAGGCCAAACTGTGGCGCACGCCGGAAGGCGAGTTTTTGGGCGTTCGACAGCCGTTGCAGGGCGGGCGAGTTAAGAAGCGAAAGCGGAGAGGACCATTGGCCGTATTGGCTTCGCCATGGCTAGCCATCGCATTGATTCTGCTGTTGGCGTTGTTCCTATATGCCTTTCGGCCGAAGCTTATCGTCACTCCCAACGATTTGACAGTCCCATTGGGCAGCCGTATCGAATTCAAGGTCGAAGATCATCGGTGGTTTTTCTTTGAAAATGACGTCACGTCGAAAGCCTTGGCCCAGTCGAACGACCCGCGCATCGTCGAATTTGATCGCGGTGGCGTGGCAAACGCGATAGATGTGGGCCAAACATCAGTGTCGTTCCTGGTGGGCAACAAGATGGTCTACGCGCCGGTCCACGTAATCGAACCGACGCCGCCGGACTCGCTGGTCATTGAACCTGGCGACGACGTACGAGTTGCCATTGGCTCGACCAAGAACCTGAAAGCGATCGGTCACTACGCCGACGGGACCACTGTCGACTTGACTACGCAAGTTTCTTGGTCCGAACAGGACGACAAGGACCTACTGGTATTTCGCGAGGCTGAAAAAGGCCTGATCCAGGGTGACGGCGTGGGCACGACGAAGGTTTTTGCCCAATACCCGCTTCCTCGAGACGACGACTCTTACGCAGAAACGGCGATTGGCGTGCAAGTGGTCCAGGCGGAATTCACGTCTCTCCGCGTAGCCCTCGCATCCGACACGTTCGCCGTTGGGGAAACCAACCGTATCAATGTATTTGGCATTGACACGAAGGGCGAGGAACACTCGCTGGCTGGATCTTCACTGCTGTCGTGCAAGGTTGCTCCGACAACCGCAGCAGAGGTGGACGGCACATACTTGGTGGGGCTCACAGAGGGTAGTGGCGAGTTGCAGGTCAGCTACGTCGATTTGGACAACGACGTCGCCTTCACCGTAGATGGGCGCATGCTGGCGGATGACGTCTTCCGTGTGTCGCCCAGCGTGGTGGACAACGCCATCGTTTACGAATTGATCCCGGTGAACGTCACCACCGGTACGGATGAACCGATCACAGCCGTTACGGCCAGCGGGGATGTGGTAGACGTCTTCCTTACCGAGGGCGAAAACGCAGGCTACGAGGTCTGGCTCGCCGCGCGTGGACTTGGCCAGGCGGAAGTAACGGTCTCGCAGGGCAGCAAGTCGGCGGTCGTCGATGTGACAGTCGTCGAAGGGTCGATTGAGAGCATGAGGTTCAATCCTCCAGTCTATACATTGAGAGTTGGCCAGTCGGAGACGGCCGTCCTGGAGGGCACCACCGATAGCCTGCGGCAAATCAAAGTCGTTCCGGACGCAGTGGTCTGGGAACGGCAGCCGCGCGTAGAAAACGTTCAGGTGGACAAGAAGACGCTCCGCTTGGATCCGTTGGAGGCGTCGGAGGTGGTCCATGACATGCAGGTTCGTTTGGTGGGTGCCGATTTGCTGGCCGACGCAACGGTCACAGTCACTGGAGTACTCAACGACATAACGATGCTGGACGAGGGCTTTGGCGTACATCCGCCGATTGCGGGTAGAAGGTACCTCACCGCCGACAACTCGATCTACTACGACGCCGACGCCGGTGGCGTGGTGTTTGCTGATTCAGATCCGTTCTCGGCGTACGGGGCTATTCCCAAAGGGGCGGTTCTTGACCGACTTGACGGTGTGTCGCTTGTGGGGATGGGGCCTGACGAGTTGGCTGCCTATTTCCGTACGCATCCGATTGGGCCGGACAGTGTGCTCGGATATCGAAAGGATGGTTTGGCACATGTTCAGCATCTCACTCGACCGGGCGTCGGAATTCCTGATTACAAGCTATTTGGCGTCGATCCGCAGAACGTGACCACGGAAAGCTTCAATGCTGCGTTGCGGCTGTATCTGCCGTTTGCGGGCAATTATCAATTGACTGACGCGGCTGGTACAGCCTTGACCGAATCGACTGCTTTTCCCGCCGACGCGACGCCCGTGATCGTGACTCCGACGCTTGCACGCACCCCAGACGACGCCTACGAACTCTGGTTGAACCGGGAGATAGACGGCCAGACCAAGCGTCTCCAGATATCGTTCAATCTTGGACGCGCTGCGGTCAGAACGGTTGACGTGGATCCGGTGATGATCGATACCGGGCCTGACGTCATTGTCGATCCGGGGCCCGACCGTGTCATTGTGGATGATGACGACGTCGGCGGAAGAAAGGTCATCAGAAAGACCACCAGGATACGTCGCTCGGGCGACGGAGCAGCGATTGTCCGCCCCGGCGGTGACACAGTGGTTGTATCGGATTCGGATGGCGGCACACGAGTCATCTCCTCGTCCGGCACCGGTACAAGGATGGTCTCCGCGCCGGGATCGTCCGTGGCAGGTTCACCGGGCTCTGGTTCGCGATCGCCGGGGGCAGCGGCCCCAGGCTCGACTTCACCCGGATCGCCATCGCCGGCGTCTCCCTCTCCGTCACCGGCGTCGCCATCACCATCGCCGTCCTCCCCGTCGCCCAGTTCGCCGTCACCGTCGCCGGCATCACCTTCACCGTCCCCGGCATCACCTTCGCCATCGCCGGCAAGTCCGGCTTCGCCGAGTCCAAAGCCGTCGCCGGCCCCCGCGAGTCCATCACCGGCCAATCCGAAGCCGAGCCCCGCTCCGGCGTCGCCATCACCGAAGCCGCAGGGTTCCGATACACGGGCACCTGCCTCGCCGGCCAAGCCCACGCCTGCTTCGCCCGCACTGGCAAAGCCGACTCCATCGGGATCGGACACGCGAGCCCCGTCGGGTTTTCGTCCGCGAACGCCCGGTGGCGAGGCACAGCCGGCGTCGGCTTACGGGAATCCAGTTGCGGGTGGCTCGGGAACGCGAGCGGGTGGCTTGCCGGCCTCTGGTCGAGTGACCGGTGCCGCAGCCGGTGCGGCTAAGACTATGCCGCCGACGTACACGGGGCGGGAACCACCGAAGGTCACGACCAAGGAAGGTGAGAAGAATCCGCTTCTGCAGGCTCTGGAGCAGTTCCGCCAGGATCGCAAGAAGCTCGAGAACATCACTGGCAAAGGCCGCGTGCCCGTCATCAAATCTAGCAAGGACGACGATTGACACGCTTTCGCTCGCGTGCGACCACTCGAAAGCCTCCTACTTCCCCGCATTACCAGCGTGATGCGGGGAAGAGTCTTTTTAGGGGGATTGATGGCGCAGTACCGCTTAGTGCAAAATCTGTGCTGCGGATGCACTTCGGTATTTGGCACACCGCAGAATGTCGTAGAATATGTTAGTATTCGTGACGACACTATGGTTTTCTCCAACCGCAAGACAGGGAGATAAACTGCCGTGGGTTTTCCAGACGATCGTGACCGTCGAATCATCCGAGTGGCGGAAGAGACGGAGAATTTCGCTACCGATTTGGCGCATTGGGTCAATGAACACAACGAAAAGCGGATCGAACAGGACCTTTTGCCCGTCCCGACCAGCGACGAGTTCGAACTGACTCGGCTGCGGCGATTGGCGTCCAACCTGTTTAGTTCGGCAAAAGTACCCGTCGCAGCGGCGGTATACGGCCCATCGCAGGTGGGCAAGAGTCTGTTCGTGGGACGCGTTCTGATTGCCAGCAGCGATGACTACAGCCCGCTGGGACGGGACGAACAGAGCGGTCCGCCGGCCTACTATCAACATTTGTCCTTCGACACCGACTTGAACCCCCAAAGTGGTTCAAACGAAGCGACCGCGCTGGTGACGCGATTCACCACCAAGGACCGCATCGCCGCCAACGTGTCGGCGGAATACCCGGTGATGGTCCGGGCGTTGACCCGGGCGCAGTGGCTTCGAGTGGTAGCCCGCGGGTTCAGTGGAGAATGCCAGACGGCTGAACGCAACTGGACGCAGGAGCAGATGGAAGACCTGTTCGACGAGGTCAGTACCCGGTACTCCTCCACCGAAGTCGACCGGCGCTGGCGAATCGACCTGATCGACGCCTACGCCTACATGCGTGTCTGCGATCGCCGTGGCTTCCAATCCAAAGAGTCGGTCCTGAACGGCTTGTTGAATCGGTATCCGCTGTCCGAAGACGGCTACATTGCCATCGCCGCCAACATGTTCTGGGACAATTGGTCCGACCTGACCACCTTGTTTATTCGGATAAACACCTTCCTCGAGAGCATCCATAGCGAAGACCACGACCCGGCGATCCTCACTCACTGGGCCGGGGTGCGTTTCCTGTTGGACAGCCAGCGTGCCAAAGTTCACGATCGCCGCAATTCGCGTTGCTTCAAGCGAGTGGACTGGGAGGACTTTCGGCTGGTGGAACGAGAAGGTTGGCACGTATTGGAATACGACGAAGGCCGCGGCGGCGGGAACCTGGATTTGGAGACGATCCAGGCCTCGATGCTCGAGATGGTCATGCCGTGCCTGCCGCACCGCTTGAACGAAGACTGGCGGAAATGCATCGAAATGATCGACATATTGGACGTTCCCGGCATGCGAGCCGGCCGTCAAGGCGCCGAACAAGGCAAACGCCAGAGTGCCGAATTGCCCGAAGAGCAGATGGAAATCGTCAAACGCGGCAAGGTCGCGTACCTGTTCGAGCGCTACACCGAAGAAATGCTGATCCAAACGCTGCTGTTGCTGGCCCGCGGTGGAAACCTGGAAGTAACGGCCCAGATGAAGTACCACATCGACAAGTGGGGGCGGGCGCGCTATGGCGACGACGTTTGGCCCTCCAAGGTTCGCGACAAGATGCCAGCGTTGTTCCTTGGCGTCACCGGCATCGACGAAGAATTCCGCAACCGCGACGAGTATGCCGATCCGATGCTGTACAACGCGCGTCTGGCGCAAGTGGCCGATGCGTTGGCCGAGGTGATGACGGACTTCGGTGGCCCCGGCAAGTCCTTCAGCAATGTCTACCCATTGCGTTACCCCGGCACCTGGGACGCGGATCGAGAGGGACAGGAGAAAGAGGGCGCGGAGAAGTGGAAGAAGGCGGGCGAAGCATTTCTGAAGTCCGACATGGTCAAGACATACGTTTCCGATGCGGAAACGAAATGGGAGAAGGCCATGACCGACGGCGATGGCGGGCTGTCACTCATCAGCCGTGCTTGGCGCGAGGTAACCACCGCCCACAAGAAACAGGAACAGCTTGAAAACGCCATCAAAGAGGTTCGCAGCCGATTGATGCAGTTGGCGAAAAGTTGGGTGGTCAACGCGGATTCGAACATCGACCGCGAGCAACGCAGGACTTGCGCCGAGCGGGTCATTGACTGGCTGAAATCCAATCCACAGGCCATTTACGACCGCGTGCAAGTAATGGAACAGACGCTCGGTTTCGAGGACGGCGATCAATATGTGCTTTCGGATTTCGCCGACATCCCGGCTCGCACCAGCGTGGGCAGACCAGAGCCGATGGAGCGTCGGTTCCCCAAGCGGCTGCAAGAGTATCTTCACGAGTGGG
>CAZUAH010000063.1:0-41785 GCA_964617665.1 uncultured Pirellulaceae bacterium | reverse complement strand
CGGTCCCCAGAGCGTGGTTTGAATGCAGGAACCACCGTCTGGCGACGGTAGCTACTAGAATGAGACCGACAGTAAGACTTCCGGAGGTCCTTAGCATAAGGGCCGTTGTTTTTCGACATGCACACCGTCCCATGTCGTCATGCTGAAGCATAACCTACAAGAAGATGCGGACGGCGGATCACTGGCCCCTGGGTTGCGTTAGCTCCTGCAACAACTGCTCGGTCGTCTGCAGCTTCTCTCGATACTCGTCGTCGTCCGGAAATGCATCCGTCAGCCAAACGAGATGCTCTCGCGCCGCCCGCAGATGTTCCACAGCGGCCTGCTTGTCCCCTGCTGCCATTGCCAAGACTGCAATCGCACCGTGCGAAACTACCAGATCGCGGCGATAACGGGTCGTGGTGGAATATTGCTCGGACAGCGGCTGGAGGATGTCAATGGCTTGCCGAAAAGACTCGATAGCCGCGTCGGGACGCCCGTCGTCGTTCTCAAGTTGTCCGAGGTTGATTCGCAATCCCGCCAAGTCGGCCTCATATTCGGGAACATCGGGATTCCGCTGGACAAGTTGCTTGATTCGCTCGAAAGCTTGCCCGTAACGCTCGCGTGCTTCGTCCCGCCGCTGTTGCTGGCTATGAAGATTGGCTAGTTCCCGGTAGCACATTGCCAGACGATATTGGTTCGCCAGGTCTCGATCGTCTTGCGCAAGCAACCCTTCGAATAGCGAGATAGCTTCTTCGAAGTTGATCTCGGCGCCTTCGCCTTCTCGTTCTTCGAGCGATAAGCACAGGTTGGCCATGTTGTAGTAGCCTATTCCCATATCACGGCGTGTCTCTTCGCAATCAGGACACTTCTCCAGGATTCGGTCACGCAGTCTCTGGGCCTCCTTGAAGTTCAATCTCGCGCGTTCGAAGTTCGATCGCGCTTCCCCCGAACGGCCGTTTTCCATGTCAACCAGCCCAACATCTTTGTCAACCAGCCCAATATTCATGCGGCTGTTCGCCAGGGTCCGTTGAAACTCCGTGTTCTCGGGCACCTTGTTCGCCAAACGTGCTCGGTATTCCGAAGCCTTGCGGTGCGCCTCGCGAGATTCGTCGAATTCGCGCAGATTCGATAGAACACCTCCGATGCCGTTCCAAGTGTCGCCAAGCGCCGTCAAGCATTCGGTGTCGTCGGGGCGTTTGGCAATAAGCTTCTGCTGCGCTGCCAGGGCCCGTCGGTACCAAACCAACGCCTCGTCGGGCGTTTCGATCAGTTCGGTGATCCGGCCAATTCGGAAATAGGTCACTGCCAGCTCGTCCTGGATCGTTGGATCGTCGCCTCGTTCATCAAGGAGCTGCTGGTAGTATTCCAACGCTTCGCGCAGTAAGTCCTGACGCAACGGCTGCATACCGGGCTGGTTTAGCAACTTGTCTTCGCTAACGCGCGTATAGAACTTGTTGACCGCCCCGCGGGCGTGACGATAGCCCGTCTCGGCGCTCTCTAGAGCCGCCGTCGTTTTGATATAGCCAACCGACGTAGCCACTAGGGCCACTACCACGGCAACGGCCGTGGTTGCCATCAGGCCAGCGACCACTGGATTTCGGCGGCACCATCGTGTGACCCGCCCCAGCGTACCGATAGGCCGCGCCTTAATAGGCTCGTTCTCCAGGAATCGGCGGAGGTCCTCGGCCAATTCCAGGGCCGATTCGTATCGACGTGAGGGCTCCTTGTCCAGGCACTTCAGACAAATCGTCTCCAGGTCCTTGTCGATAGACGGATTCAACTGTCGTGGCGGAACCGGCTCGCGCTCGATCACCTGCCGCAACGTCTCCCAACCAGTCGCAGCGCGGAAGGGTGGTCGCCAGGTCAGAAGATGGTAGAGGGTGGCACCGAGCGCGTACACATCCGATAGTGCAGTGACGGTCGACGAATCTTGCGCCTGCTCCGGCGACATGTATGGCGGCGAGCCCATGATATCGCCGGTCTGCGTCAGCTGCTCGTCGCTTTCCTGCAGTTTGGCAAGTCCGAAGTCGGCCACCAATGGACGATCCGTCCGCGAGTCAATCAGGATGTTTTGCGGCTTGAGGTCACGGTGCAGGATGCCCGCACAGTGAGCTTCGTGGACTGCACGGGCCACCGGCTCCATATACGTGGCTGCCTGGCGACCGGCCAACGGACCGAGACGCACGGCCTCGTCCAGGCTATGGCCATCCACGTACTGCATGGAGAAGAACGGTTCGCCGTCAACATCGCCGACTTCGTGGACGCTGACGATGTTCTCGTGCTCCAGGCGAGCCGCCGCATGCACTTCGTGATGAAATCGGTCCAGAGCGCTGCTTTCCGTTCCGCTGGCCAGGGAGCGCAAGAGATCCCGACGGACGACCTTCAAGGCCACGATGCGATCCGCCGCGAGCTGTCGCGCGCGGTAGACGACTCCCATTCCTCCTCGGCCGATTTCGCCAAGGATCTCGTGGTTACCAAAACTCTGTGGCGGCTCCTCTTGAGAATCGCCTCCGGCGTGGACCGCCTTGTCGGACGCCACGATAGTTGCGTCCAAATCGTCCGCTCGGACGAACGTATCCATTTCGCAATCGGCGGCCACCAAGCTGGGAAACCGCTCGCGATATTCCCCCATCGAAGGAACGTCGCCGCATTCCTTGCGCACGAGGCACTCCTGTCGCACGAGGCGAAGCACCGTCTCGCGGTTGTCAAGCTGGGGAAACCGCTTGACGTAAGCCTCGACGCATAACGGGCCAGTCGACGGCTCTCTTTCCGTCACTTCACCGGACGCTCTTTGCCGTTTTGTCCAATCCTCCCAAGCCAATTCCAGTTCGACGTGAACCAATTCTTCGAGGGTTGGCAGGAACTTGGCATCGGTTTCGGGGGGCAAGAAATCTTCGATCGGTTCGGGGCGGCCGTCATTCCATGCCGCCTCGAAACGCTTAAGCAGCGTCTCGTCAATCGATACCGTCTCGAAATGCGAATCTGTCATCCGTCGTACCGGTTCGGCCTCGTTTCGACATCTCTATGCGGCGGGACAGACCTCTAGGATAGGATCGCTGACTAGGATGTTTCGAGCATACTTTCCAGCCGCGTCTGGACTCGCTTCAGAATGCGGCGAACCGTGCGTTTCGAACGTCCCAACTTGTCGGCGATGTCCTGATGCGTGTAGTCTTCGATCCGAAGCAGCACGACTTCGCGTTCTTCTTCGTCCATGGCGTGCAGCAAGCCCTGCAGTTCGTCAGCAAATTCGGCCGCCTCTGCCGGAGTTGGATCGGATGCCGCGATCGGCACGGCACCGATGCGACTGCCGTCAAGCGGCCGCTCCTGTTCGAAGCTGCGTTTCTGTCGACCGTGGTAGCGAGCCTTCTCTCGAACCTTGGCTACAGTGATCGCGCACAGCAGTCGCCATAGGCTATCGCGGTCAGCCAAATCAAACTGCCCCGCCTTCGCTCGTCGCAGGAACGTGCGACAGACGGACTGGACGACATCTTCAGGCCCCTCGCGCCGGTACAGTTTCGACGTGAGGAATTTGGCTGCCAAGCCTTGGAGACGGTCGCCGTACTGCCCCCAGAAATCGTTGACCACGTCATTGTCGCCATCGGCCAGACGCCGCACCCACGTTTGCCACGCCTGATCTACATCCGCCATGAAGCTGCCTCGTTGGGACTCATCACCGGAGCAATCAAGAAGTCTCGTTTGTTTCGTTTTCGTTCGGTTGGAGTTGACTCTCCAGGTATTCAACCGCCTTGTGCAATTGCGGGTCGAACAAAGGTTTGGCCGCGTCTTTCTCTTCGGTTTCCTCCGTACCGTCTTCCCTCCCGCCGTTGAGGAAGGCGTCTCGCTTACGGCGATCTTTTCGCACTTGGTCGGCCTCTTCGTCGGTCAGTACGATGTCGAAACCTTCGTCCGGCTGAACGCCCCAGTCGTCTTCGTCGGTGGCGTCTTTTCGGCGATGGATGTTCTTGCCACTTGGGCGCCAATAGCTTGCGGTGGTCAGTTTTAGCGCCGCGCGTCTACCCTCCAACTCGATGATGTTCTGCACCGTCCCTTTGCCCCAAGTGCGTTGGCCGACGATCTTGGCTCGCTCATGATCCTGCAGACAAGCAGCCACAATTTCGCTGGCGCTGGCCGAAAAGCGATTGGTCAAAACGACCATGGGAACATCGCGATCGATAATTGTGTCGGACGCGGCTCTGGCCGGTGCGCGGCGCATCTTGCCGCCTCGCTCGCGCGTGCTGACAATCACACCATCGTGGATGAACAGATCGCACGTATCCACGGCCACGGTCAACAGCCCACCCGCATTATCACGCAGATCCAAGATTAGCGCCTCGACCTTCCGGTCCTCAAGGACCTCCGTCAACTCGTCCACCGTGTGTTCGCCAAATGTTATCAAACGCACGTAAGTGACGCGTCGGTTCTCTTCCAGCAGAAAGTCCCAGGTGCCGTCTTTGTCGCGACGGTCTCCGAGGACCGACTCGATTGGAATAATATCTCGCGTGATTTCGACTTCAATCGGTTCCTCTTCGCCCACATGCCGCACGGTCAAGCGAACGGAGGCTCCAGGTTCGCCACGCATCAGTTCCACCGCGTCTTTCAGCGTCATCCTCAAGGTGTCTTTGCCGTCAATCTCCAAGATGACGTCGCCAGCCTTGATGCCCGCCCGATATGCCGGTGTGTCGACCAGAGGACTCATCACCGTCAGTCGTTCCGTCTCCTGGTCGACTTCCACCAATATACCGATTCCGCCAAACTCCTGTTCCAGACCTTCGAGGAAACGTGAGTACTCGGTGGGACTGACATAGGCCGAGTGCCCATCCAAGCCCTCGGCCATGCCGCGCATCGCGTTTTCGTAGAGTTCGCGATAGCTGACTTCGTCCAAGTAATGCGCATCGATCACATTCATCGCCTGGGCCAGCGCGGACGCGTAGCGATTGCGGTCCGCTTTCACATAGCAGGCCAGCGAGACGACAGATGCAAGAAAGATCGTCAGCAGATTACGTAGCGGCATAGATTTGCCTTCTGAGTAGACTCGCGATCGAATCGTAAAGGGAGGAATCCTCGATCGAAACCTGGGCGCCGAATCAGCGAAGACCAGACGGGGTATTCTCACGCCCCCGTTATTTTAACGCCACGACTGGCCACAACCAAGTGGGACAGGTCTCTAAATGGCCTCGCATGATTTGCGGACGATCTGCGTGGCAGTGTTTACTCGCACGCAATTCCGCGTCGATTAGCCGATTACGCTGGTGATAGCATCGCCGATCGCCCGCACGCCCTCGATGGCTGCTTCGATCGGTATCACCAGCGGTGGGCAGATCTTTATCGTCGGCCGATTCACCTGGAACAACATCACGCCGCGTCTGACCGCTTCAAACGTGACATCGCGAGCGAGGCGGGGATCAAGTTCGCCTGTTTCGGGATCACAGAAATGGATTGCGTTCAGCAGACCCAATCCGCAAACGTCCGCGATATGCCGCGGCCAACGCACCTGCAGCTTTCGCAGTTCGGCTCGAACAACCTCGCCTGTTTCCTTTGCCGCAGTCACGAGATCCTCGGACTCCAGCAGTTCCAGATTCGCTAACGCTGCCGAGCAGGAAAGCGGATGACCGGCGTGCGTTGTCGTCACCGCGGCCGGCGGTAATACGTCTAGCACCTCGGACGGCCCCAACACTGCCGCCAATGGTAAAGTAGACGTGAGCCCTTTGCCGACGCACATCAGATCGGCTCGCACGTCGTAATGCTCGTGGCCAAACCAACGCCCGGTACGACCGAATCCGGTTTGGATCTCGTCGAATACTAGCAGGATGCCGTGTTCGTCGGCCCACGCTCGCAATGCCCGCATGTGTTCCTTGGGAAACGGCACTGCCCCCCAACCTTGCATTGTCTCGATGAAGACTGCGGACACGCGATTCGGGGCCACGCCAATTGTCTCGACCGAACGGCGGAACCAGGCTTCCCAGTTCGGTTCCGCCTCGCGTTTTAGCCCCTTGATGTAAGGAAACGGCAGGTGATGAATGGCTGCATCCGGATGACAGAGCCACGGTTTGAGTGCGCTATCGCCGGAAAGCCGATGCGCCCCCAGCGTGCACCCATGGAAATCGTCCGAGAAACAGAAGATGTGGTACTTCTCGGGATCTTGTCGCATACCCCATTCGCGCGCAAGCCGGAAAGCGGACTCGATGGCCTCCGAGCCAGTCGTCCAGTAGTAGACCTTGTCCATGTGTGGCGGTGCGAGTTCGATCAGCTTTTCGGCAAGCTGTATACGGACACTCGATAGGAAATTGAACTGAGCCAGCAAGCCGCCTTCCACGTGCCTGGCAACGGCCGTGCGGATGGCGGGATGACCGTGTCCGGTATTTGTCGCGACTGCGGTCGACGTGAAGTCGATCCAACAATTGCCGTTGGCGTCAAACACTTGAAAACCATCCGCTCGGTCCCACACGACCGGCGGCTGGTAGCAGTTTACCTCGGGAAACAAATCGGCGGCTCGCTGAAGCGTGCTCAACGAATCAGGAGCCGGGATCGGCGTGACGATACGACGAAATTCTGTTTCAATTCGCTCGGTCGCCTGGGGGGGGCTGCCGAAAAGCGTTTTGCAGGACGGGCTCGGCTTGGTCTTTCATCGCAATTCCCAACTAGCTGACGGTGTCTGACCATTCGAGATGCCACATTCCACGGTCTTCGGGAGGGCGAGGCTCCAGCCGAGCCGTTCGGCCGTGTCAGAAATCCGGCTCAGCAGGAGCTTCGCCCTCCCAGATATCCTGAACTCCGAATCGGCTCCAACACTTCGGTAGCGGCGCGATTAGCTGAAGGAGGGTCTTGCGAACTGGGTGGACCAGTTCGACTCGTCGAGAGTGCAAAGCGATTCCTTCCGGGAACTCTGCTTTAGCGCCGTACTTCCGGTCTCCAAGTATCGGATGCCCTCGATGTGCAAGCTGGACGCGAATTTGGTGCTTTCGACCTGTATCCAATAAGACTTCTACATGCGTCGCTTGAGACAACCGGGCAAGCGTGCGATAGCTTAACCTTGCCTCTTTAGCCTCCGGGTGATTCTTGTGGGTCGTGTGCATTTTGCGGTGACGTTCGTCCTTTCGCACCCACCCCACGCACGCGGCTTCTTCAGGTTCAGGTACGCCCTCGACCAGCGCCCAATACACTTTCTTGACTCTTCCGCTGCGAAATTGTTCGGTCAGACGCGCCGCAGCCTTCGATGTACGGGCGATGACAACGGCACCCGTAACCGGAGCATCCAAACGGCTGACGATCCCCAGATAGACGTTGCCCGGTTTGTTGTATTTCTCTTTCACGTACTGTTTCGCCAGTGTCAACAGGCTCGCACGGTCGGCCTGGACACCCATTACCGGCAGGTACGGAGGCTTGTCCACGACCAGCAAGTGATTGTCTTCGTACAGGACGCGAAATGGTGGTTGTGCCATCGACGGTTACAAATCTCTAGCGTTCGGGTATGCTAATGACAATAGCTGTATTATCCCTCTAGATCATCAATCGTCACAATCCCAGGTGTGGTAGACACCGAAACGTGCCGTATGTCGCCTCGACCGCCAAGAATCATCCTCGCCAGCCGCTCGCCTCGACGCAGGCAACTGCTGGAGGAAGCCGGATACGATTTCGTCGTACACCGGCCGGATGATAGCGCCGAAGACGGAATGTATGGCAAGGAGCCGCCTGCCGACTTGGTCGTACGCTTGGCACGCCAGAAGGCCCAGGACGTGGCCGAACGCTGTACCGAAGGGCTTGTGGTCGGCTGTGATACTGTAGTCGGATGCGGTGGACAGATTCTGGGAAAACCCGATGACATCCAACACGCACGCCGCATGCTTCAGACGCTCTGTGGGAGCGAGCACCATGTCTACAGTGGCCTGTGCCTTTGGCAAGTGCCAAGTGGCCGCCGTGCGATCAAAGTGGCCGTGACCAAGCTGGTGATGTCCTCGATTTCGGACGAGCAGTTGGAGAGTTACTTGCGAAGCGGCGATTGGGAAGGCAAGGCGGGCGCGTTTGGTTATCAAGATGGCCACGATTGGCTCCAAATCCAGGAAGGGAGCGAATCGAATGTCGTCGGCCTCCCGCTGGAATTGTTGGCAGAGATGATCCAGGATTTTTCAACATAGCAGGTCGGGAGCAGCCATGCCACGAATCGGAACTAGACCGCTTGCCCAAATGCTCCGGCGTGTAGGGATGTCCGTGCGAGCCGGACTAGACATCCGGACGATTTGGCAAAAGGAAACGGAACGCGGTTCGCCGACCCACCGGCAACAAGCCGCAAGAGTGAGCGAGAAGATTGCTGCCGGCGACAGCATGGCGGAGGCCATTGCGGCGTGCGAAAGCTATTTTCCACAGTTGACCTGCGACCTAATCGACGTGGGTGAAAAGACCGGCCAAGTGGACGTGGTAGTCTTGGGACTGGCCGATCATTACGAGCACCTTCTGGACCTTCGCCGGACGTTTCTGATGGGCATCCTATGGCCAGCGATCGAGCTCCTCGCGGCCGTCTTCATTGTCGGACTACTGATTCTTGTCATGGGCATGATCGGGTCCCGCCCAAGTGGTGAACCGATGCGGATTCTCGGGTTCGAGGCGGGTACGAAGGGGTTGGTCACCTACATCTTCTTCATCTTTGCCCTCGTCGCCGCAGTTGCCTGGTTTGTGATTGCGGTGAAACGCGGTTGGTTCGGGACAAAGCCGATCGAACTGGCGATGCGCGTCCCCGTGATTGGCGGTTGCCTGCAAACGGCAGCGTTGTCGCGGCTCGCTTGGACGTTGTCGTTGGCGCTCGATGCCGGAATGGAGGCGCGGCGATCGATCAAGCTGGCGATTCGGAGCACGCAGAATGCCTACTACACATCCCAAATGGAAACGGTTGATAGTGCGATTGAACGTGGGCAAGAATTCCACGAAGCGTTGAGGAGCACCGACCTTTTTCCGGATGACTTTCTCAGTTCGCTGGAGACTGCGGAACTATCCGGGACGCACGGCGAATCGCTCGCACGGCTGGCCAACGACTACCGCGACCGCGCCAAAGGGGCCGCAAAGACGCTTACAGTCGCCTCGACGTTTGCCGTGCTGGGCTTGGGAATGGTGATTATGGTGGCGCTCATCTTTCAGATGTTCTTCACGTTGATCATGCCCATGTATACCGACCCGATGAACGCCTTCTCGTGAAGCAGTGTCAGGCGAAGGCACTCAGACCGCCAAATTCTCAAACTACCGCGTCGCGAATCGTCTCGCTTGCGTTTTGATGTCCATATTCACTAAGTCGCTCCATGCGGCCAGCAGGCTCTCGAATATCTCGCCTGGCCGGCCTTCTCCAATCACGCGGCCGTCCACGTCTAGGACTGGCCAGACACAGGGGCTGGTGCTGCACAACATGACCTCGTCGGCGTGAAGTACATCGTCAACCGCGAGACTTCGATGTAGAAACGGTATTCCCAGTTCCGCTGCCAGATCGGTGACCGTAGCGACGCTCACTCCCGGGAGGATCTTCTCTTTGGGCGGCGAGACAATTCCTTCGTCGCGATCGTAGATCACGATGTTGGCGGTGGAGGCCTCTAGTACAAAGCCATCGCAGTCCAACAGCAATGCTCGGGCGTCCGGTTGCACCTGTCTTGCTTTGCTGTCGGCAAGGTAGTAGTGCATACGACTGCGGCATTTCAACTCGGACGGCCAGCACGTGGCAGGCACTTGTTTGATATCGCTGATGACCAGCGACTGTCCGGATTCGTATTTGTCCGCCCACAATTGGAACGGCAGTGGATAGGTGTGCATGCAAACCGTCGGCCCAGTCGTGCCTGCCTCGTCTGCGACGGCAGCCATGGTCGAATACGGGCCTGGCGTGACGAAGATCGACAGTCCCAAATCGTCGCCTTCGTCCATCAAGGCATGATTCCGTTTTGCCAGCTTGACGGCCGCCTTCTCCAATTCCGACATACTGATTCCAGGATCGACGTCGATGATGGCCAGCGAATGTGCCAGACGCTTCAAATGCTGCTCGAGCCGGAAAAGATGCCCCGCAAACGTGCGCACTTGCTCGGCCACGGTCACCCCCAGGACAAAACCGGCGTCGTAGACCTGGAGCGTGGCTTGCGCTGCAGGAATCAGTTGACCGTTCAGAAAGGCAAAAGGCGTGGGCACGTGGCAGGAAATCCAGACGTCATCAATGGAAACTAGGCAGTAGGAGGAAACAAATCTACCAATGTCGTAGCTTGGGACCATTGTCCCGAGCGAACTGGACGGGACAATGGTCCCGTCCTACGAGTAGGGTATTCTCCCGTTGCTGCCTTCGTAGTCGTCAAGTACGCATTGATGGCATTCTATCCGGAGATGCGGGCGTGCCACAATGACGGTGCGTTACTGCCACAGTATGCACGGTCGCAACTCGTCCATGACCGCAGGCGAAGCGAAGTATGCTCGCATATCGTGATTGTTGCCGATTTGAGGGCAGACGTCTTGCTGCTCGATCCGCGACGCATCCTCACCCAATTCCGACAACCGTGGAAGCGCCGAGTATCCCAATGCCTGCGGACGGGAACGGCGATCGACGAACCGATACATACGCAGGATGCGATCACAAGGATTGTATTGCACAAGCATACGATCCACCTGCGAAACGGCCTTGCCATGACGGTATCCGGGCAGCAACCAGTAGTTGTGCATGGCTGCGCCCATTAGCACAGCGCGGACGGTTCGTTCCTGCTCCGCCTCGACTGTGGGCACGGTCAAGCCGAACATCTCTCCGCCGCCAAGCAGATGTAGCGCACCGGAGATGACACGGCCGCCGTAGCTGAATCCATACAACCCTACCCGTGTCTGCGGATCCAGGCGAGACAAGAATACGCCGAAGTAGTAGCTGTCGTAATCCGAACGCGCCGCCTTGGACCTCACGTCGCGCAACGGGCCGCAGATTTTCGCACTGGGCCAAGACCAGATGACAAAGCGGATCGGTGTGGGATCTTCCACGCCGCGGATCAACGAACGATAAGCCAACATGCCTCGCTGTAGGGATTGGCCCCAGTCGACGCGGTTTCCGTGGACATAGACTGCCGTGACGTTATCGGGATCATCCGTGCCCAGAAGAGAATCCAGTTCCGAGTCCATCCAACCTTCCGTCGAATCGTACCGCATTACGCGGAAGTTCAGTTTGTCCTGATTGTATTGGCCCGGATAACCCAGGTGCCTGGTGCTGACCAACCATAGCGAGTCCTGAGTCCTCTCAATGGATTCATCACCCGGGCTGGATGCCTGTGGCTCCAGCTCGCTCGCTGCGTCGTTTGCATAAGCCGGCGCGAGCGGATGACCCACGGAAATAAGCGGAAAAAGCAACAGCGTGTATCGAAGTCTCATCGCCGTCTCGAAGTCCTATGGAACCTTCAAATGTTGCCAGTCAAGCCATCAATAGAGTTATTCTAGCTCGCGTTCCGAACCGGTGTTTAAAAAAGGCTACACGGGTTAGAAAAAACGAAACGGTTTCGTTTGCACATCTTCCGCGGCAATGTAGAGTTGTCTGGCTCTGGGTCCAGGGCCGCAGGTTGATACTTCGCACCAACGGAGATGTCTATCATGAAGAAGGTCTACTTTTTGATGAGCGTCGGCCTCCTGACAGCCACCTTTGCTGGCTGTGGTCGTGGATGGCCTGGGTGGAATTGCTGCCTTGGCCGTGGCTTGTTCTACCGCGCACCGGAAGTTCAGGAAGAGTGCTGCGACTCGCACGACGAATACGAGACGTATTACGGCGACACCAGTTCGGAATGGGTGCCGGTCGCGCCAGAAAACCTGCCCCCTGTGCCGACGGAAGCGCCTGCCAAGCCAAGGAATACCCCCGCGGACGCGTAGTTGGCCGTAGCCTGCAGGTCTATTTGACAGCCTGTGCGAATCGCAACTATGCTACGAGGGGAGGCTAGGGCGTGCGCTCGAATACGCATCCCGGCTCTGCTCCGTCCTGCCGAATGCTCCGTACGAAGGAGGCTTGACCATGCGCAGATCGTCTTTTGTTCCGATGTTCCTCCTGATGCTGCTGGTCACCAGTTCGGCCTCCGCTCAATTCGGACGGCGAAAGGTCCCGCAAGCGGTTCGGCCGGACAAGGAGTTGACGCAACGCTGGCAAGTAGGCGCGACTATCCAGGCCGTCGGTGGCCCATGTTGGGGCTTGATCGGAACTGCCTCGGTGCCAACGGAATGGCCGGAGCAACAGGTGAGGATCGTCGATGAGGACGTCTCGCAATACGTCGACCGAGTCAACTACCGAAACACGAGCGATGTCAGGCAGATGGTGTTTTCGATCCGCCAATTGCCTGCCGGCCAAACAGCAAACGTGCTGATCACTTTCGAGGTGACCAAGAACTCGGTGTTGGCACCCAACAACCCTGAACGGTTCGTCATCCCTAAGAACGCTCCGCGTGAGGTGCGAATTTACTTGGCAGCAAGCCCGCAAATCGATGTTCGCCATTCGTCGATTCGATCCAAGGTGAAGGAACTCGTGAACGACGACCACACCGCTTGGCAGCAGGTCGAAGCGATCTACGACTGGGTACGCGACAATGTGAAGTATCAAAACGGACAAGACAAAGGCGCGGTGGCCGCGCTGCGAGACAACACCGGTAACAAGCACGATTTGACCTCGTTGTTCATCGCACTTTGCCGAGCCCACAAGGTTCCGGCGCGAACCGTGTGGGTGCCGGATCATTGCTATCCCGAGTTCTATTTGATGGACGAGCAAGGCAAAGGCCACTGGTTCCCTTGCCAGGTGGCCGGTACACGCGACTTTGGCAGCATGCCCGACCACCGGCCAATTCTGCAAAAGGGCGAGAATATCAAGGTTCCCGAAAACCCCACGCCGCAACGGTTTGTGGCCGAATTTCTGACTGGCCGTGGTAACGGTCAGCCTCAGGCGAAATTTGTGCGCAAGCTCTTGCCGGCCAACTAGGGTAGAATAGCATTAGGGTATCGTCCTCAGACACCCTTCGCTGGAGCTGACTTCATGCGTCTCTTTCGCTATTCCGTTTTCCTATTGCTGGCCGTTTGCGTGCCAGCGGTCGTCCTTGGTCAGACGATCAGTTTCGACGACGCCAAACCACAGCAGTGGCAGGTCGGGATGACGGTCGAGGCAATGGGAGCCATCACAGGCATCACTGCCACAGTTCCCGTCCCCGTTCCATGGCCGGAACAGAAAGTGAAGCTTATCAACGAAGACGTCTCGCGGGATGTGACGATCCGATACAAGCAGATCAACGGTGGCGTCACGCAGATGGAGATCAGAATCCCGCGTCTGAACGCAGGCCAGACGGCCAAAGCCCTCCTCACGTTGGAAGTCGTCAAGGGTTCGATACATGCGCCCGCGCAGGTCGCCGGCCTGAAGGCGCCCGTGCAGCCTCCCCGGCAATTGCGGCAATTCCTTGGAACCAGCCCACAAATCGAAACCACGAATCGGGAAATCGTGCGTCTGGCCGAGGAAGTCGTACAAGGGCATGCGACGGACTGGGAGAAGGCCGAGGCGATCTACGACTGGGTCCAAGCGAACATCAAATACAAGTTCGACACCGACTTGCAGGGCGCCCTGAAGGCGCTGAAAGTCGGCCATGGCGATTGCGAAGAATTGACGTCGCTATTCATCGCCCTCTGCCGAGCCAACCGGATTCCAGCTCGATCCGTGTGGGTACCTGGCCACTGTTATCCCGAGTTCTACCTAGAAGACGGGAAAAACCAGGGCCATTGGTTCCCCTGCCAAGTTGCCGGCGCACGCGCCTTCGCCTTCGGCGAGATGCAAGAGACGCGGCCGATTCTCCAGAAGGGAGATGACTTTCGCGTAGCGGGCCACCGCAAGCGGTACGTGGCGCCGACTTTCAAGGCCAGTAACGCCGTCAGCGACCCACGCATTCAATTCGTGCGAAAGCAATTGCCGGTCACGGAATGATCGGCAAGATTCTCACCCTTTCACGAGTGCTAGCGGTCCGTCCGTTCGGTACTCTGTCATTGGCTCGTTTGGCCACACCCGCGCGAAAATCAATCTAGGGTGCTATCGCTGATCGTGATAGAATCTCCTCCGCATAAGACAAGGAAGCGTGCGCGCACGACCGCGCCGGCCAATATCCCAAGGAAAGGCGATCTGTCATGAAGCGGTTCCTACTCCCAAGCATTGTCTTAGCAGCGACTTTTTCAAACGGCTTTTGCTCGGCTCAATCGCAGAATCGCGGGCCCCATGCCACCGTTCAGCCACCGTTCACGCTAAATGCGCAAGAGCAGAAGGCCGTGGACGATGTACTGAACTTCTGGGAGCAGCACAGCAAGGGCGTGCAGCGATATCGGTGTGAGTTTCAGAGATGGGAGTACGATCCTGTCTTTGGCCCGCCGGGGGACGATTTCAAGACGTTCAGCAGGGGTGAAATCAACTACGAGGCGCCTGACAAGGGCATGTTCAAGGTCACCGAAATGTGGGACTACAAGGCTTCTGTTACCCCTGGCGAAGAGGCGAAGTACGTGAAACGTGATGGCGAATCGACTGAACACTGGATTTGTGACGGCCACTACATTTGGGAACGCGATCCCAAAGCGAAACAGATGATTCAGCGCGAATTGCCGCCACATATGCGAGGCAGAGCGATTTCTGATGGTCCCCTACCGTTCTTATTTCAAGCTGATGTACAAAAGATCAAACAGCGCTACTGGATTCGCCGAAAGCCGGTACCGGAAGGCGCGAAGGAATACCTGCTGGAAGCAATACCCAAGACGCGGAAAGACGCCGTCAATTTCTCGATGGTGCACGTAATCATCGCCCAAAAGGACTTCCTTCCCCAGGGACTTGTGATCTTCGATCGCAATTTCAATGCGCGCACTCACCCGGCTCGCACAACGTTCACGTTCGAGAACCGCAAAACGAATTGGAATATGCTGCTGGATCAGCTGCAGCCCTGGAAGTCGAAGTTCTACGAGCCAAAGGTACCGTTCGGGTGGAAGAAGGTCGTCGAGAAATACGAAGCACCGCCGGGATCGCAAGACTTCGCGCCCTCGGCGTTAGGCGGCGTCAGCGAAGCCCGTCGTGGCCAAACGACGCGACCGCCACGATAACTTAACCGGGTTGCCAGGCTGACAGCACATCCTCGGCAATATCGGTAATCACCTCGGCCAAACCAAATTCTCCGTCGAGCCATTCATCGGGATCGACATTCCCGGCACTTGCGTCTGGTATCCGTCCGCGTTCAAGCGCTGCATCGTCGGTTTCCAGCTCAGCCCAATCAGCAGGACCGCTTTGTTTCGACAAGTCTTGTGTTGATTGGTGCGTCTCAAATTCAAGCCGTTTGACGTTTCCAGCGGGCGAAACCACGGGTGGCAACAAAGTCGTCGCCGGGATAATCTCTTGGGCCGAGTTGCCTGCGACGTCACCCACTGCCGGCGATTCGCCTTCCTTGGCCAACGTCTGCCGCTGCAGGTAGGTGATGACCTCCAGCACGTCATGAGCGGTGATCGCCTTGTCGCCCGATACGTCCAGATACGGCGGCGACAGGTTCGTGCCTTCGGGCGATTGAGGCAAGCTGCGAATGCCATGCTTGTTGATGTCGTCGATCAAGGCCAGGGCGTCCAGCGGCGTTACGCCTTGATCGTTGTTCACGTTTTCGGGACGGACCGGGTTGTGCCACGACGGGTTGCTTCCGTCGGGTATCCGACGGGCACTGGTCGCGAGCGTCTGGGTCATCAAATCGTAGGGCACGACCGAATTCGATAGATCGGCGAATCCGAGCACGTGCCCCAACTCGTGCATTACCACGGTAAGAAGATCCATTTGCGCGGCCGCGATTCCGCCGACGGCTCGGACTTCGTCGCCGCCGATGAAGTAGTGAAACTCCGAGTCGTCAACAGGCGTGGAATCAACGAACCAACCGTAGCCGGCAGCCGTGACGTCGATCGAAACGGTACCCTCGAACGTGTCGCCCAGCAACCCGTCCGGCAGATCGACAAGTTGAAATTCCGCTGACCGTATCCGATCCGCCTGTTCCGGTGTCAAACCGGTCGACTCCCAACGTTGGATGGCCTCGTCGATCAGTGGCGGCAACACGTCTCGTGCCACAGGTGCCGCGCCGGGGCCCTCACCGCTCTCGGCCAACATCGGACCGGCCGTGACGACTAACGACAGAACTCCGCTCTGCAGCACGGTTGGCAGAATCTGAAACGCCTGAAACGAAAGAGTTTGGCCGATTTGCGAGGCCGGTATATGTGGTACCGGAGTCGCAACGCCATTCGCGTCCGCTTCGGCGAACGCAATGACGACGGGATCGGCGAACGCCGTGGTCAACTGGATTCCTTGGACCGTCAGCACTTGACTGCCGGGCTGCGTTCCCTGGACCAAGATAGAAATCCCGTCGGGCGTACCACCGGCGATCGGGAAAAGGTTCGGCCCTGGTGTCAACGGGCCGCCCGTCAGCCCCAGGCCGGTGACGACCAGCGTGTCGCTGGCCGGGACGCCGACGGGTACGCCGCCGGCAAAGAGATCGCTGGTCGTGTTGATGTAGTCTCCGGGCGAGGCCGTGGTGGGAACTTGCAGCGGAACATCGATCGTGCACGACGCACCCGGCCCCAGACCGCCGCCGGTCATGGTCAGAATCGACGTGCCCGACAGCACCGACCCCGCGCCACAGACATCGGCCGCCGGTAAGCCGGTCGCCACGAGCCCGGAAAGCACGCTGTCCAGATCGTCCGAAAAGGCGATGTCGCTCACGCCCGCAGTCGTATCCAGGTTCTCGATGGTAAACGTCAGCGTTGGGGTACCGCCCGGCGGCGTTTCGTCATCGAACACCTTTGTGAATTCCGTCAAAACGACTTGCAGATCGTCTCTAGCCGGCTGGCCTGTGACCTCCAGGCCGCCCATGGTGCCCATCACCTGGCTCGTCCAGTTGGTGGCGGTCCCTGGTGCGACCATCGTGGGCACGTGTAGTGTGGCATTGAACGTACAGGAAGCGTCCGGACCAAGATTGCCGCCACTAAGCGTCAGGACACTTGTTCCCGAAAGCGTTGAGCCTGCGCCGCACACGTCGCTGGCCGGCAGACCGACCGCGACCAAGCCCGAGAGGGCGGTGTCCAGGTCGTCCGTGAACGAAATGCTTGTGGCACCCTGCGATTCATTCAAGTTAGTCAGTTCGAATTCGAGCGTTACCTCGGCACCCGGGCTCACCGGATCGTCCGTGAAGAACTTGCTCAACAACAACTGGTCGACCGAGACGGTCAGTGCATCCGTCGCCGGTTCAAGATCGATCCTTGTGTCATCGATAGTGGCCACGCCATCGCTCGTCGTATTTCTGTACGTGCCGGATGCGGCTCCCGCGGGTACGTCGAGCGTAACGTCGAAAGTGCACGATTCTTCCGGCCCGAGGTTACCACCGGTGAAGACGAGTGAGCTCGTTCCCGCGATCAGAGAGCCTTCGCCGCAGAAGTCGGCCATCGGCAGGCCGCTCGCAACGAGGCCCGCAAGGGTAGCATCCAAATCGTCTTCGAACTCGATGTCCCAAACGTCCGAGGTCTGACTCGCGTTGTCGAGGCTGAACTGCAGGGTCACCGTGCCGCCTGGGATGGCCGGATCGTCGATGAAGGACTTGGTAAAGGTCACTGGCGAGACGATTAGATCGTCGTCGGCCGGCAGACCCGTCGCCGTCAATCCGGCTATCGTGGCGGTGACGTTGCTGGTCGTATTAGCATGGTTTCCGGGCAGGGCCGTTTCCGGCACTTGGAGGGGCACGTTAAATGTGCATGATTCGCCGGGAGCAAGGCTCCCATTCGCGAGCGTGAGTGAGGACGTGCCCGACAGCACAGACCCCGCCCCGCACACGTCGGCCGCCGGCAAACCGGTTGCCACCAGCCCTGAAACGACGTCGTCCAGATTGTCCGTGAAGGTGATCCCAGTGGCGTCCGCGGCGGCTTCCTCGCCATAGGTAAGCGTGAATTCCAGGGTAGCGATGTCGCCCGGAGCAACCGGATCGTTCGTAAATGACTTCGTCAGCCTCGGTGCCGAGACGACTATGAGGGAATCACTGGCCGCGTCGCCCGTCAGCGTTTCGTCATCGACGATGGCAGTGATCTCGCTGGTGGTGTTGACGAACTCGCCCCCCGGTGCGCCAACGGGCACGTCAAGGTTGACCGGAAAGGTGCACTCGCCTCCCGGCGGCAGGTTCCCGCCGGAGAAGGTCAAGACGCTGTCACCGGTCAGCGTAGAGCCCGCACCGCAGATGTCGGCCGCCGGCAAGCCGATGGCCACCAGTCCGGATAGGACCCAGTCCAAATCGTCGGTGAACGCGATGTCCGTCGCGTCCGAGTTGGTGCTGGTGTTCCTAATAATGAATTGGAGATCCGTCGTACCACCGGCTCCCACCGCGTCGTCGATGAAGTACTTGACCAGCCCCGGAGCCGTCCGGACGAACAGGTCGTCCGTTGCGGGGCCGCCCGTCACAGTCATCCCGCCCGCATCGGCCGTGATCTCGCTGGTGGTGTTGGGGTAGATGCCTGGGGACGCACCAACGGGTACCTGCAGCGGCGCGCTGAAAGTACAGGATCCTCCCGCCGGCAGGTTCCCGCCGGAGAAGGTCAAGACGCTCGTTCCGGACAGCACAGAACCCGCACCACAGATGTCGTTGGCGGGCAAGCCGGTCGCCACCAAGCCCGACAGTGTGGCGTCCAGGTTGTCGGTGAACGCAATGTCGGTTGCCCCGTTGCCGCGATCGAAATTGGTGATCGTGAATTCAGCAGTTACCGTGCCGCCCGGTGCGACGGGGTCGTCGGTGAAGGATTTGACCAGCGAGATCGGATCCACCGTGACTTCGAGCGTGTCGCTCGCCTTGCCACTCGACACTGGCTCTTCACCGCTCGTCAGTTCTCCCGTCGTGTTGCCCAGCAGGCCGACGCTGCTCCCAATCACGTCGACGGATACGGCACAACTCGACTCCGCGCTGACCGAGGCGTCCCCGAAGTAGTCCGGGCCGTAGGTGATGACGTTCGATCCGCCGGTGGCAACAAGAACGCCGCCCGTGCAGTCAGTTTGAGCGTTGGGGGGATCAGCGACTACGATCCCAGACGGAAGGTTATCCGTGAAATCCAGGTTGACTGCCGCTGACGAGTTGGCGGTGTTGTCGATGGTGAAGATCAACGTGCTCCTGCCGCCGCGCGAGATGGAATCGGGCGAGAAGCTCTTGGTGAACCCCGGCAGGTTTGCGTCGACGGTCAGATCGGCCGAGGCGCTGCCTAAGTTGCCGACAGACGATGTCAGATCGCCCGTGACATTCGTGTGCGTACCCAGGATACTGCTGGTCACGTCGACGGTGATCATGCATGCCCTCTCGGCACCGACATCGCCGTCATTGAAGCTGATCGTGCCGCCGCCGTCCGGAGCACTGAGAATGCCATCGCAGGTGGACACTGCGTTCGCCGGACTGGCGATCGTCACCCCGGCTGGCAGGTTATCGGTGAAATCGAGGCCGTCGACCGGCTCCTCGTTCTCGCTGTTGTCGATTGTGAAAATCAATGTACTGACGCTGCCGGGACCGATGTTCTCCGGAGCGAAGAGCTTGTTGAAATTCGTTTCCGCGATGACCGTCAACGTGTCGCTGGCCGTGCCGCTTACGCCGGCGCTCGATGTCAAATCACCGGTCGTGTTTTCGTGCGTCCCCGCCGCGTCGCTTGTGACATCGACATCGACGGTGCAAATCGACCTGGCATCAACCGTTCCACCCGTATACGTGATGACGCCGCTCCCCGACGCAGCCGTCAGCGTTCCCCCGCTGCAATCGGTCGTAGCGTTGGGAGGATCGGCGACGACCACGCCGGCCGGGAGATTGTCCGTGAAGTCTAGGCCGTCGACCGCTAGTGAGTTGACCGTGTTGTCGATAGTGAAACTCAGCGCGCTCAGACCTCCGATATCGATGGTATTGGGCGTGAAACTCTTGCTGAACTCGAGCGGCGCGACGACTACCAACACACTGGCGGCCGCTCCGCCGGCTCCCAGCGACGACGTCAGGTTGCCGGAGGTGTTGACGTAGTGGCCGGGGGCAAAGCTGGTTACGTCCACCTGTACCTCGCAACGCGATTCCGCTGGTGCAGCGCCGCCGCCGAAGGTGATGACGCTCGTTCCCGCGTCCGCGGTCAATATGCCGCCGCAAGTGCTGGACGCATTGGGCGGGGTCGCCACAACGACGCCGGCAGGCAAGTTGTCAGTGAAAACAATATCAGTGGCCGCCAGAGGGTTGGCCGAGTTGTCGATCTGGAACCACAACGTAGTCTCTCCGCCGATCGCGATTGCGTGGGGCGCGAAGCTCTTGCTGAAATCGGGCGGCCACACGACCGTCAACGTTCCGCTGGCTTGGCCGCTGTTGCCCAGCGACGAGGTCAAATCGCCCGTCAAATTGTCGTGGCTAAATGGCATAGAACTGGCCACGTCGACTTGCACCGTGCAACTCGCCCCCTCTGTCAAGCTGCCGCCAGAATAGTCGATCACGCCGGACCCGGCCGTTGCAGTCAACGTGCCGCCGGTACAGGTGGTGGACGCATTGGGCGATGTCGCCACAACGACGCCGGCCGGCAAATTATCCGTGAAATCAAGACTGGTGGCATCAATCGGATTGGCGGAATTGTCGATCGTGAACGTCAAGGTGCTCGTATCGACGACGGCGATCACTTCTGGCGCAAAGGTCTTGCTGAAATCGGGCGGCTGAACCACCGTCAACGTATCGCTGGCAGAGCCGCTGTTCCCCGACGAAGATGTCAAATCGCCCGTCGTGTTGTCGTAGATGCCCGGCACCGAACTGCCCACATCGACCTGTACCGTGCAACTCGCTCCTTCCGCCACGCTGCCGCCCGTGTAAGTGATCACGTCCGAACCGCCCGTGGCGGTCAGCATGCCACCGGTGCATGTCGTAGTTGCATTTGGCGGAGTCGCGACAACGACACCGGCCGGCAGATTGTCCGTGAAATCGAGGCTGTCGGCATCCACGGCGCTGGCCGAGTTGTCGATGGTAAAGGTCAACGTGCTGGCCTGTATCACCGAAATCTGTTCGGGCGCAAAGACCTTGTCGAACATCGGTGGCGGCTCGACCTCCTCGACGGTAAGGTCGGCGGTAGCGGGCGGGGCCACCGGCAGGCCGGCCTGGAACAGTTCGCTGGTGATGTTGGGGAACGTGCCGACAGTGGCGTCTCCCGGGACCAACAAGTCGACGTCGAACGAGCACGTGGCGCCCTGTCCCAGCAGGTTTCCGCCGGTCAGGGCAATAAACGATGTGCCCGAGAGCAGGGATCCCGGTCCGCAGACGTCGGCCTGAGGCAGGTTGGTTGCGACCAGCCCCGAGAGCACGTCGTCCAAGTTGTCCGAGAAGGAGAGGTCGGCGACGGCATCCGCGCGCGGGTTGGTGATGGTGAAGGTCAGCACCGGGGTGCCGCCGGCGGTCGTCGGGCCATCGAAGGACTTGCTGAACACCAAGAACTCGTTGACGAACAACTCGTCGCTGGCAGCGTCGCCCGTGACCGGGAAATCGCCGATCGTGCCCGTGACCCGGCTCGTGAAGTTGGGGTAGATGCCGGCAGCGGCCGAATCGGGTACGGAGAGTGAAGCCCTGATCGTGCACGCCCCATCGGGGGCGAGGGAGCCACCGGACACGCTGATATCCGTCGTGCCGCCGCCGGAGACGGTCGCACGACACGAGTTCAGCAACAGGCTGTCGAACGTCAAACCGGCGAGGGCTTCGTCCAGATCGTCGCTGAAGCCAATCCCCGACGCAGGTTGTTCGGCGTCCAGGTTGGTGAGCGTAAAATCGACGGTGACGCGGTCTCCGGGAGCCACCGGATCGTCGGTGAACTCTTTGGTGAGTTGCAGGACGTTCGAGTTGACGATCAGTGTGTCCGTGGCCGGATCAATGGTGACCGGCGCGCCGCCCTGCGTGGCAGCGAGACTGCTCGTGATATTGGCGAAGGTGCCGTTCGGAGCCGAGGCAGGTACCAGAACGTCGACCTCGATCGCGCAACTCTGCCCGCTCAGCACACTGCCGCCGGAATATAGCAGACTGCTCGTCCCGCTAAGACTCCCTCCGCAGGTATTGACGGTGGCTCCGCCGGTCGCAGCAAGGCCCGGAAGGACAGAACTCAGCGAGTCTGTGAAGAAGGTGATCGTGGCGTCGTCAGTTGGGTGTACGTTGTCAACCGTGAACCGAAGCGTTGTCGTCTCGCCGGGGAAGACCGGATCGTCGAGGAACTCTTTGGTGAACGTCAAACCAGCGATATCGAGATCATCGGCGGCCGGGGCCGATGTCGCCGTCTGTCCCCCGAACATGGCGCTGACGTCGCTGGTGGTGTTGCCGTAGCTTCCGGGAGCGGCGCCGGCGGGCACGTCGACGGTGACGCCGAACGTACAACTCTCGCCCGGCATGAGCGTGCCGCCCTGGAAGGTAAGCAACGTATCGCCAGCCGAGCCCGTCAGCGACGAGCCCGCCCCGCAGGGCGGATCCGGCGCCACTGGCAGATTCGCCGTGAGACCGGCCAGCACGGTCGCCAAGTCATCCGTGAAGGCAATGTCGGTGGCATCGACGGTAGAGTCGGAGGGGTAGTCGAGCGCAAATTCAAGGGTCGCGGTGCCACCGGGCACGACGGGATCGTCAGCAAATGACATGGTCAGAGTCGGAGCAGCGATGACCGTGAAATCATCGCTGGCAGGCTGGCCGGTCACGGTCATATCGTCGACGATAGCCGTGATCTCCTCTGTGGTGTTGGTGTAATTGCCCGCCCTGAGACCCTGGGGTGTTGTCAACGTGACGTCGAAAGTACACGAATCTCCCGTAATACCCGCTGGCAACAGGCTACCGCCGGTCAACGACAAGCCCTGACGGTCCGGGCCGAGAGAGATCAACGCAAGCGACGAATCGTCGCCGCAGGGGGGATCGGGAGTCGGGGGTAGGGCCACGGTAACCGGGAACGGCAAGAAGGAGGTCAGTTCGTCGGTGAACTCGATGTCGGTCGCATCCGACCAGGGGCTTGTGTTCTCGATCGTGAAGCTCATGACCACGTCGTCGCCGGCATTGATCACCGGGTCCGGCGCCAGGGTCCCCGCCTCTAGGAACTCCTTGATCAGCAACGGAACGGGCTGGACGAACAGATCATCCGACGCCTGGTTCCCCGTCACGGGAGAGCCGCCCAGCGTAGCGGCGATCGCGCTCGTCGTGTTGGTATAGGAGCCTGGCGTGGCGCCGGGCGGCACCGAAAGTTCGGTACTGATGGTGCAGGAACTCCCTGGCCCGACGGTCCCGCCCGTGAGCCCGATTTCACCGGTGCCCTCCCCCGAAACAGACCCGCCGCAGTCGTTTGATAACAGGCTGTCAAAAGTGAGCCCCGACAGCGCGGCATCGAGGTTGTCGGTGAAAGCAATGTCGGTGGCCGAGTCGGCCCGCTCGCGGTTGGTAATGGTGAACTCGAGGTCTACGATTCCGCCGGGAGGCACCGGGTCGTCCGTGAAGGACTTGGCCAAGGCGATTGGCGTGACCGTTACTTCAAGAGTGTCGCTGGCCTTCCCGCTGCTGCCGACATTGGACATCAATTCGCTCGTCACGTTGTCGAGCATCCCAGCCGCCGTGGCAGTCACGTCGACCGTTGCGGAGCACGTCGCCCCGGCGAGGAGCACTTCGAATCCTGGGTATAAGGCACCGATCGACGAGAAGGAGACGACGCTGGTTCCGGTCGTCGCGGTGAGGGTTGGATCTACGCCGCCGCAGGTAGTCGAGGCGTTGGCGGGATCAGCGATCTCAAGCCCGAGCGGCAGGTTGTCGGTGAAGACCAAGGACGACAAAGCCGATGCATTTGCACTGTTGTCGATCGTGTACGTCAACGTGCTCCGCCCGCCCATCGGGAGGCTGCTTGGCGCGAAGCTCTTCGAGAATCCGGGGCGATCAGTGTCGACGGTCAGGTCGTCGGTCGCCGTGCCGCTGTTGCCGGCACTGGATGTCAAATCGCCCGATGTGTTTGTGTGCAAGCCGGGCGTGCTGCTGGTCACGTCGACCGTGACGCTGCAGGATTGGAAAGCGCCCAGCCGCCCGCCGCTGAGGCTGATCGTGGTGCCGCCATCTGGTGCGCTGACCGTTCCGTCCATGCAGTTGGTCGACGCCATTGCCGGCGAAGCGATCGTGACTCCGGCCGGCAGGGTGTCGGTGAACACCAGATCCGTCACGGGGGAGCCTTCGTCCTCGGTGATATTGAACTGAAGCGTGCTGACACTGCCGGGGCCAATCGTATCCGGCAAGAACACCTTGCCGAAAACGGGAGCCAGCACAAGGCGATGCTCAAGCTGCTCGACCTGCAATCGCCGGCGATGGGGCCTGAACGCGTTTCTCTTCTTCCACGCTTTTCGTAGGCGTGAGTCGCGGATCGTCATGGTACTTACCCTTTGCGGATTTCCCGTGCCGAAAAACTCGATTGCTCGTCCGTGCCCACCCGACCGTACTCTCTACATATGTGTATCTTGGATCTTGACGTGGGAACGTCTCTTTTTTTCCTCCCCGAGGAATGGGCGCGCAGCACGCTAGATAGGCAAGATGCTTCATGGGCAATCCCGCTTGGCCCAAGACGAGGCCGCCAACTCGCCCCGAAAGCTAGGCAAAGACGGAAAGCCACCAAAATAGCGTAACCAGAGAGGGGGTGAAAAGCAATTATTTAGTACTATTGTCAGACCAGCAATTCTGAAACGACTGAGAAATCCCTCAGCGCTTCTGCATTTGCCGAAAACGGCGCAATGGGTACTGGTCCTTCGGGGCGTTGGACCTGCCCAACGCTCGTTCGTAACGGATACGCTGACTTTGCGGACAATTCCTTCAATGCTCATTTTTCGGGTACTGCAGCGCCGATGCCGAAATGGTGGGAGACACTACGCAACCCACAAGACAGCTACCTTGACCCAACGTCATATACCCCAAAGAAACACATGGCGGCGTTTCACTGACGGGAGAGGTCCCATGAAGGCAATGAAGTGCGTGACGTTGGTCGGAGCGACCCTAATTATCGCGGGCGGGGTGCTATCCACGCCGGCACAAGTCTCCGGTGAAACACACGTCCACTTAAGCGACGAACCGGCGGCCGAAACGCCGCCGTTGGAGATTGATATTGGTTCTTCCCAAGACTATTGGTTCGAGCCAACTTGGACGGCAACTGCCAACGCTGCCTTTCTGCACCGTAGCCGGCCCGACTCGCTGGTACTGATGGAAGACGCCGCTGCTCCGGCTCGCAACCTGAACGCCTATGATCTCGACCTCGGCTTCCACACGGGTTGGGACGTGTCCCTTGTGCGCGAGAACTCCGGCCAAGGCATGGAGTTCCGGTTCTTGAGTGTGGATGGTTGGGATGCGGCGACAACCGCCATTGTCGGCCCGCCGTCTTTGGTCCGCATCAACAACGCTGTACCGATTACTCTGCCGGGTATCACTGCGGTAAACGCGACTCACAGTTCCGAATTGCTCAGCGCCGAGTTCAATCTGCGTCGTCAGGTGTCGGATTGCTGGACGTTGCTTGCCGGTTTCCGCCATTTCGAGTTGGACGAGCACTTTCATGCAAACCTGGACGCGGCCTTGGTAGCATCAACGTATGATACGTTCACTCGCAACCGCCTGTACGGTGCTCAATTGGGCACCGAGGCGGCTCTTTTGTCTCGGGATCGACTTTCCCTAGATGGATTTGCGAAGATTGGCTTCTACTACGACAGCGGTTATCAGAACACGACGCTCAACACCGGTATCGCGACTCTCACCGCGGCTGATGCGAGCGATCGCGCCGCGTTCATGGGCGAGCTGGCCGTGACTGGCAACTACCGTCTGACCGATTGCCTCTCGCTCGAAGCTACATACAGCCTCTTGTGGTTGGAAACGGTAGTGCTTGCTACAGACCAAGTCCCCACGACGAATTATTTCACCGGCGCTGGCATCGATGGGGCCGGTGGCGCATTCTATCATGGATTTCTGGTCGGATTAGTGCTCCGCCGGTAGGCGACACTCCCTGTCCCGGACATCACGCGGCCAGGCGGTCGAAATTACATCGACGCGATCACTTTCTGTAGACGCGAGCCATCCACTGGGATACACTGACTTGCATGAACGCAACAAGTCGCACTCCCGCATTCATCCTCCTTTGCTCAGTCCTCCTTCTGAACACCGGCTGCTGGTGGCAATCGGGCGACAAAGTCGTCGTTTACACGGCGCTTGATCAGGAATTCTCCAAACCGATCTTCGAGGACTTCGAGCGAGAGACTGGGATCAAGGTGGAGGCCAAGTACGACGTCGAGTCGACAAAGACGGTCAGCCTCGTGAACGCCATCATTCAAGAGAAGAACCGTCCGCGTTGCGATTTGTTCTGGAATAACGAGATCCTGCACACGCTGCGGCTGGAGAAGCTCGGACTGCTTGATACCTATGACGCGCCGGCTGCGGCGGATTACCCGCAGACCTACCGTGCTGCGGATGGTGCCTGGTACGGATTTGCAGCGAGAATCCGCGTATTGATCGTCAACACCAATGTAGTCCCTGAGGACGAGAGGCCGGAATCGATCCGCGATCTGATCGATCCAAAATGGAAAGATAAGGTGGCGATCGCCAAGCCGCTGTTCGGCACAACTGCCACCCATGCCGCCGTCCTGTTCGACGCCTGGGGCGATGACGAAGCGCAGGATTTCTTCCTCCGTCTGAAGGAAAACGCGCAAGTACTTTCCGGAAACAAACAGGTTGCCTTGGCAGTATCCCGAGGCGAGTTGGCATTTGGTTTGACGGACACAGACGATGCGATCATCGAGAAAGACAAGGGTATGCCCGTCGAGATCGTCTACCCGGATCAAGGCGAAGACGGAATGGGCGCGCTGTTTATTCCCAATACCTTGGGACTAGTCAAGGGTACGGCGAACGGCGAATCGGCTCGTCGCCTGGTAGACTACCTGCTATCCGGCGGAGTGGAGAAGAAACTGGCCCAAGGCGCCAGTGCTCAGTTTCCGTTGAACTCGCAAGTTGCGGTTCAATCAAGGGCTCATAGCGACGAGCCGATCAAGCACATGGAAGCGGACTTCGCCGGGGCAGCAGACAAATGGGGAACGGCCGCAGAATTTCTCGGCGTCACGTTTGCCACGGACTAACGCAATCGGAGCGATAGCGCCCGCCCCACTTCAGAATGCTTGGGGGGGCGATGCGAGCCCTACTCTTCTGCTCGGAATAGTGCTCTTTCGACCAGTCGAATCAACCTGAGCATCCCGGCCATTACGATTAGACAGCAAAAGAGCATTTGCGGGACCAGCCACCCCATCGCGAAAAACGTTCGTGCCCACCGCTCCCATATCGGACTCCACCACAGGATCATGATCAATGTGGCGGCGCATAGATACGGCCCAAACGCAATATCGCGGCGGCCGGTCAGCAGCCACAGGAGGAGACAGATAGGCACGGCCACGACCGGCGCCAGGAAGAAGACCATTAGTGATGCTTGCCAGCCCACATAGGCGCCGATCATCGCCATCAGTGTCACATCACCAAACCCCATGGCTTCCTTGCCTAATGCCCCACCAGCCACCGTTCGCACAGCCCAAATCAGACCTCCGCCGAAGGCCATGCCAACCAAGGAGGTCAGCAGGCTTGGCCACCACGGTGTGCCGCAAAACCACGTCGCGAGGATCCCGACCGAACCGGCAATTGCGACCAACACAACGCCCCACCACAATGGCCATCGAGCCATACTCACAAAGAAGTACCGCACCGCCTTCACCGGTCCGCGCCGCATGGTCACTGTCTTGGGCCAGATGGCGAAACACCATGCCAGAAGACAGAGGATTCCGATCCAAAGTCCGTTCAGGTCGTCAAGCCGCTGGGGCCATTCAGCTGGTGACGTAAGCTGCAACTGCCCCACCTCGATCCCTACGGGAACCGTCAGTAGGTTTATCGGGGGAGCGGCCTGTGGCCACGCGGCCATCAGCACGAGTCCGGCAAGCGTGCCTGGGACGGTGATCGCATCGGGGATCGTCTTCTCGTCGAAGTCGATGAAGGTGGCCACGATCATTAGCGAGATCAGAATGACGTGGCTGAGGTATTGAGCGTGAAGCGTCCAGATACTGATTGGCGCTTGGGCCACTCGATCCGGCATCAGGCCGGCTTCGTGAACTTCCCACCAATATAGCGCGACGAAGCTAACTCCAACCGACAACTCGATCAGCAGAGGTCGAACCCAGAACGCCGGGCCATGTATCCGCTGTTCGCGGCGCAGACCCAGCCAACCCAGGACGGGAACGCGGTCCAGCATCCGTCGTGGCGGTGCATCATCGTGCCGGGCCGACCATGGGCTGATCGATCGTCGATTCCAGGCCAGTCGGTAGATGCCGCGATTGAGTTGGCCGCCAAGGAGGGCACCGAGACCGAAGATGAGAACGTACAGCAAGAGATTCACACCAGCTCCATTTCCAGCATCCTCTGCGTCTCCCAACCGTGCCCATCACCACTTCGCTGGCCCTAGGTGGCGTTTGAATTCGTTACGCATCAGCTCCAGCGATGGCTTCTGGCCCGCGAAACGCTCGAATTGGTGCGCCGCCTGACGAACGAACACGTCCACCCCCGTCACTACTCGGCACCCTTGCTCGCGTGCCTCTTTGATCAGCAACGTCTGTTCCGGGCTGTGGATGGTGTCAATTACGATTGTCGATCGCTGTATGTATTTCCTGTCGAAAGGTGCTTCGTTCAAGTTCGGATGCATGCCGATCGGCGTTGTGTTGATGAGGATGTCCGGTTCGATTTTTGTGCGTTCGTACCACTGAATGGTACGACACCGGAATCGCTCGGCTAGAACGCCCGCCCGTTCATGATTGCGCGATGTCAGGACGACATCCGCTTCACGTCGCTTCAACGCAAAGGCAATTGCCCTGGAAAGAGTACCGGATCCTAAAACCAGCACAATGCGTCCCGGTAGATTCATGCCCTGTTCGTGAGCGGCAAAAACCGTATCGAGAGCTTCCGAAAATGCACGATACTCCGTGTTGTAACCCACGGTCTGGTCGCCCTCGAACATGACGGTGTTTGCCGAGCCGATACCGCGGACGGTTCCGTCGCCCTTGCTCAAATGTCGCACCACCTCGTCCTTGTGAGGGATCGTCACCGTAAGGCCTTTAACCCCCAACTCGGGACAGGCGTTCATGAAGGAAGGCAAATCGTCTCGCGGAACGCGGAACGGAACGTACACTTTATTCAACTTGTGTTCTGCGAATGCGGCGTTGTGAACGACGGGGCTCAAGTCGTTGCCGACCGGGTCTGCAATCACGCCGTAGACTTCCGTATCGGATTTGATGTCTTCGTAGTGGTAAATGTCTCGCATCTGCGTGTAACTGAGTTGCCCCGGTTCCATTGCACGTTCGTGATGGAACGCTGCGTAGCTGAACGGAGCACCGAACTTGCCGGCCAGAATGCGAGTCGGTATCCCTATTTCCCCCATACAAATTCCCACCGTGGGTACCTTGCTCCGTTTGACCAAATGCATCATGCGCAGGTTATCGCTGGGGTGATGCGTCATTGCGGCGATCTTCACGACGTCCGGATCAAGCGACAACATCCGCTCGTGGATCGCTTCGAGATCGTCCGACGTGTCACGGAAGTTGTGGTAGCTGACGATTCGTTTTGTTGGGCCGAAGCGCGGAATGTCGGCAGCGATGTCTTCCTCCAGATCCACATAGTCGGCGCCCTCGGCAATAGCGGTACGCAGGGCCATGATCCGCGCTTCTTCCGTACCACTCCACTGGCCACCATCTTCCTGGCGGCGGCACGTGACGATGCAGGGACACGGCCGGTCGGTCAACAGCCGTTTGATGTCCAGCCGACTGCGAATACAGTCCGCGCGCAGTTCGACCAATTTCACTCCCTGCTCTTCTGCCAAGTGCCTATGTTCGGCCATCATCATTTTGTGACGGCCACGACCAATAGTTACGCAAATCATTGGGAGAATACTCGCGTCAAGTATCGGAAACGGATCAGTCGTTCACACTGCTCTCTAACACCAATATGAGATGTGCCACTGCCAGCTTTCAATTCTCCATGCTACGTTCGCTTGAAACGTTTGTCCAACTCTTCTCTCGTAAACACCAACGCCGTGGGGCGCCCGTGCGGGCAGTGATGGGTATCCTTGTACAAATGCCTCTGTTCCAGCAACGCGGAAATCTCTTCCGGTGCCAGCCGATCTCCTGCCTTAATCGCTGCTTTGCACGAGATCATGTGCAGCATCTCGTCCAGCATATCCTGTCGTTCAGGCTTCTTCTCGCTCGACAGGAGCTGTTCGACTAACTGGCAAATGACCTCCCCGGGGTTGAAATTCGCTAACATGGCCGGATAGCTCGAAACCAGCACCGTGTCGCCACCGAATGGCTCGATTTCGATGCCCAACTGGGCCAACGTGTCCTTAGCACCCAAGGCAGCACCGGCCTCGGCCGGCGTCAAGTCGACCGGCTCCGGCACCAGCAGCCTTTGCTTTTCCAACGTGCCTGCCAGGACCTTTTCGCGCAGCTGTTCGTACAGAATACGCTCGTGCAGCGCGTGCTGGTCAATGACCAGAATCCCTGAATCGTTCTCCGTAATCAGATAACGGTTGTGTACCTGCATACCCGAGTGTGCGCCGGGAAGGCTACCCGCAATCTCGGCCGCCTCAACCGTTATTTCCTCGAAGTGGGGCGACGACGAATCGGCATCACGAGCCCGCCCAGTACCGTTGGGCCGACCCGCGGATTCACCGAAGTCCCGAAACGGCTTGAATTCAGGGATTCGGCCGCTGGAATGCTCGAACTTCATGTCAAGTTCCGCCGTTTGCCCCTTGGCCCAGCCCGCTACTGCATTGCGCTGGCCTTCCATGCCGTCCCGATCGCCTGCCGATGCGGGAGCCCCCGCAGGTACGGCCGATTCAGGCTGCACGCGAGGCGTCAAGTCCGTGCTCAGGAACTTTTGACGAAGCGTGCCCAACAGTTGGCTGTAGATGCGTCCGCCGTCCTGAAACCGGACCTCCAACTTGGTCGGGTGCACGTTCACGTCGACGGCATCAGCAGGAAGCTCCAACCGCAGAAACGTGATCGGAAACCGTCCCGCTAACAACAAACCGCGATAGGCTTCGCCCAACGCGTGCTGTAACGAACGGTCCCGAATGTAGCGGCCATTCAGAAACAGGTACTGCATCCGGTTGTTGGCACGGCTGACGGTGGGATTGGCCACATACCCGCCAAGTCGCAAACCGCCATCTTCGCTCTGGACGGCGATCAACGCGTCGGAGATCTCGGGTCCGAAGAAGGCGAAAATTCTGTCACGCCAACTCTCGACAGGGGACAAGTCATGGACGACTCGATCGTTATGGCGGAGCGTGAAATGAACGTGCGGATGTGCCAGGGCGATGCGAGTGAACGCCTCGGTAACGTGCCCCATCTCCGTTTGTGTCGTACGGAGAAACTTGCGCCGCACGGGTGTGTTGTAGAACAATTGACGCACCTCGATGGTCGTGCCCACCGGCGAACCGCACGGAGCGACCTCGCCCACCGAACCACCGACGACCTCCAACTCCGCCCCGGCCTGTTTTTCGCCGGCGCGGCTCCGCAGGAGAAATCGGCTCACTTCGGCGATCGAAGCCAGAGCTTCCCCACGAAAACCAAGGCTACGAACATCGAACAAGTCATCGGCGTCCCGGATCTTGCTCGTGGCGTGACTAGCAACCGCCAGTCCCAATTGCTCGGGCCGGATGCCACAGCCGTTATCGGCTAGGCGAATCAGTTCCGTCCCGCCTTTCTCAACCGATACGTCGATCCGCGTCGCGCCGGCGTCCGCCGAGTTTTCCATCAACTCCTTGACGACGCTGGCCGGACGCTCAATCACCTCGCCGGCTGCGATCTTGTTGATGACGCTAGGGGATAGTTGCCTGATGTCGGCCATGGAATCCGTTCGCCTAAAGGTGACTAGCCAAGCTACAGATCATACTTTTCCAACTTGCGATACAGCGTCCGCGCCCCAATCCCAAGGATTCGCGCGGTCTCCTCTCGATTGCCGTTGGTTAGATTCAATGTCTGTTCGATGGCCCAACGTTCGATCTGCTTCATCGGTTGGCCTACCAACGCCATCGGCCCCTCGCTACTGCCTGCGGGCCGCTCTTCCACGTCGGCCAGTTCGGGCGGAAGGTCGTCGATGTCCAGCACTCCATCGGTGTCCAGCACAACCATTGTTTCCACGGCGTTCCGCAGTTGCCGCACGTTGCCCGGCCATTCGTAAGCGAAGAACCGCCTGGTAGCCGCCGACGAGACGTTCTTGATCGACTTGCCGTGGCGTTTATTGAACTGCTTGCGAAAATGATCGATCAGCGGCACGATGTCTTCACGACGGTCGCGCAGTGCCGGAAGATTGATCGTGATGACCTTGATGCGATAGTACAAATCGGTGCGGAAATCGCCCCGTTCGGATGATTCTTCCAAGTCCTGATTGGTTGCCGAAACGAGGCGGACATTGACCTTCCTGGGCTTATTGTCGCCGATGCGGGTTATCTCTTGTTGTTCCAACACGCGCAGCAGCTTGATTTGTGTGGACAACGGCATGTCGCCGACTTCGTCCAAGAACAGCGTTCCGCCATTGGCGTATTCGAAGGCGCCAATGCGATCTGTCACAGCATCGGTGAACGCGCCTTTCACATGGCCGAATAACTCGCTTTCCACCAGATTCTCGGCCACTGCCCGCGCATTCAACGGCACAATGCGTTTGTTCTTCCGAGGGCTATTCTGGTGGATCGCCTGGGCAATCAGTTCCTTGCCAGTACCGCTTTCGCCAGTGACTAGTACCGTAGCGTCCGTAGGCGCAATGCGTTTTAGCTGGTCGATGACCGCCTTCATCTTGTCGCTGGCATAGATGATGCCCTCGAAACCGAATCGTTCATCCAGCCGTTGGGTCAATTCCAGATTCTGGCGACGCAACTTGACGGCATCGACGGCACGCTCGAATACGGCCCGCAGCCGCTTGGACGTGATCGGCTTTTCCAGAAAGTTGAATGCCCCCTGCTGCATGGCCTCGACGGCCTTAGGTACCGTCCCCTGCCCGGTGACCATAATCACTTCACACTCAGGCAGTAGCTCCTTCGTCTTACTGAGCAACTGCATGCCGTCCACTTCGTTCATCGACAAGTCGGTCACGACCACGTCGTACGTATTTCGCTCGACGAACCGCAGACCTTCCGGACCGGTAGTCGCCACGTCGCACGGATATCCGATCCGCTCAAGGATTTCAGACATACTGTGGGCGTGCGCCGCAAGGTCGTCGACGATTAGCGTGCGGATCGAGATGGGGGGGGATGCTTCAGTTTCATTTGCTTTGTCTGTCGACATACCGCCGATGATACAAGACAAAGCCTCGGTGGGCTAGGACGGGCCATCACTCCGCGCCGAACGTCATCTCCGTGAATTCGCGTACTCGGCCGGAAATGGCCGGTTCCACGGGTAATCGCTCCATGCTGCTGGCCCCGTAGAAACCGACAACGCCTTCGGTGTGGTCCAAGATGTATTGAGCATCGGCCGGTTCGGCGATCGGTCCGCCGTGGCAGAGCACCAGGATATCCGGATTCACAGCCTTGGCCGCGTCGTGCATATCCTGCACTGACTTCGCTGATTCCTCCAGCGTCAGCGCAGTCTCCGCACCAATCGAGCCCTTGGTCGTCAAGCCCATGTGGGGAATCAGAATGTCGGCACCGGCCTCGGCCATGGCGGTCGCCTCGTCCGGATTGAAGCAGTACGGAGTTGTCAGCAGCCCCATTTCGTGAGCCGTTCGGATCATGTCGACCTCCGGCCCGAATCCCATACCGGTCTCTTCCAGGTTCTGCCGAAACTTTCCGTCCATCAGGCCCACGGTGGGGAAATTCTGCACTCCAGAGAAACCCGCGGCGTCCACGTCGCGCAGAAACAACTTCATCACGCGGAACGGATCCGTGCCGCAGACCCCAGCCAGCACAGGCGTATGCTTCACGACCGGGATCACCTCGCGTGCCATTTCCATCACGATCGCGTTGGCATCGCCGTAAGGCATCAGGCCGGACATCGACCCCCGCCCCCCCATGCGAAAACGGCCCGAGTTGTAGATGATCAGCAAGTCGATGCCACCGGCCTCGGCCATCTTCGCGCTGATTCCCGTACCAGCGCCGCCGCCGACAATGGGTTTTCCTGACGCCACTTTCGCTCGCAGCTTCTCCAAGATGTCTTCACGTCTGAACAGGGCCATCGAGGTTCCTCCTTACTCGCTTAGGGGTTGCGTGGACCAGCAGTATGCCGCGCACAGAAGCAGTGGGGAAGTATGGCGGCCGGAAACAGTGCAATTGACCGCACGAACAGGAGGGAAGATACCCATCACCATGACACAACTTCTCGTGTCCCCGCCAAGTTGTGCTTGGTGGAGCCCGAAGGCGAAGAAGCAACAGTTGAGTTCCCGGACGACGGTATCGGTGAGCGATCGCAGGGGCTACGGGGTGATTTCGGAACCCAATGGCTGGCCTGCGTGTACCCCTTACCTGGAACAACATTGACCTGATGATGGCCCTCGGCTGGGACTTCCTCCCCGCCGTCGACCTGCTGGAGCAATGGCTAGGGCAACACCAAGAGCATCGCACCAGTTCAAAGCCTTAGACGAATCGACTTCATTCTGGTCCGAACAATCAGGACTTGGTGCGATCGCTCGACACGAGCGATCGCACTTTCGTCAACTTACGGCGACTCCGCACGTCCCGTCAGATCGGCCCTACCGCGGGCACCTCCTCCAGAATTCTCAACAATTCGGCAAAACCATCATTTCAGCACCAAAATCCCTACAGCCACAATTCGGCAAAAAGTGCGATGGCAATTCGGTCGGTAACAGCTGCGCTACGTCGCTCGCAGCGCTCGCTCCTCCGCTCCGCCGACCCGCCCATGTCTGCTCCGGCACGGCAACCCGCCTCGGCCTTCCGGGCCTCGGCTAGGCGGGCTCCGCACGGCCCGGCCGCCGAAGACGCCGGCCCCTCCGCTACGGCCGTCGCGGCGGTCTTCCGGGATGGAGCGCTCTTACATTGGTCATTGGTGCTTGGGAATCGGACATTTTCCCCAGAGCCGCTTCCTTGGCCTGCGCTCCGGGGTGCCATCCGGGCACCGGGCCGATCAAAGCGGCGGCCATCCATGTCCGCCGTGCCTTCGGCTTCTTGTTCTTTCTTTCTCCTTGTACACACACCGCCTTGCCGCTTCGGTGCCTTCTCTCCCACTCGCCGCTACCGCGGCGACCTGCAGCGGCTGCAGCCGCCGTCCTGCCGGGCTGCGCTTCGCTGCCCCGCGCTGACGCGGTCACGCCGGCTTTCCCGCGTCACTAATGGCAAATGAAGCTCTGACCCCAAAGGCCGCGTCCAAAGGCCGCGTAGCGGCGGCTATCGCCGCCGCCTCGCCGGACGACGCTGCCCTGAATCCTGGGTCTGCCCTCGGCGACTCACGAACGGACCCCGGGGAAGCCCTTCCTTTTTTCCCTTTCCCCAACTATAGGCGATCCCACAATTTCTCAAACTCTGCGTCAATACGGGCATTGCTAGCTACAAGGCTCCACAGACTTCCAAAAATTCCACCAACGGCGAAAAAAGCGCCGATTGCCCACTTCGCGTACAGCTGCGATTTTTCTTCCGGTGACGGGGCAAGTAGGATGAAGACACCGAACCCGAGCGTCGCTAAGCCAGCCCCGCATAGAATACATCGACGCAAGCATCCCTTTTCAGTCGTACTGGAGTCCTTCGAACTTGGTATTCGATCTGTTGTCGTGAGCGCGCGTGTGAGATCCATGAGTGCGCTGTCCGACAAGTCAACGAGAGATTCACAACTGCCTGTCGCTGCATGAATCTCAAGATTTCGGAACGTCGCGTCCACGCATACAACGATTGCCTCCATGTATTCACGTCGCTTGTGCCCGCACTGTTCACAATCCAGCCGAACATCCTTCCAAAGCCTAGCAGCCGCTACTTCGTCTTCTTGCTCAAGGAACTCAACGATCTGCGACAATTTCAGATGGAGGCTGTCGGATGCGTGATTCTGCAATTCGCACTGAAGCAGCGTCAACGCCTGTGTTGTGTTTCGTCGAAGAGCCTGACGTGATCTCTCTAACATGAGCTTTCATCCTCGCCTATCCTAACCAACATAGGCCTTCGGGCAAACCAAGGTAAATGGGCTGTCCAATTGGTCGGTCACGCTTATCAAGTTGCTGCATCTTGCATGGCACGCCGTTGAAGTACCATACCTTCCATTGGCCACGTCGATTTTATGGCACCATTCTTGGCCGCAAAAAACCTGACTCTCGCCCCCGCATTGCGAAACGGGACCCACCAGACATCGGCCAAACCCTCAGGAAAACGATAGTACGCACCCAAATCTGCGCTCACCCTGTTTTGCCTCATTCTGGCGGCATGATCAGCCGTATGATCTCACCGTTAAGGCCCTCATAGACTGGCACATGGCGCCCATCGGGCATTATCTCAAACCAATCGACACGAATTCTTTTTTCCCCCCTATGCCACATCCGCCAAATGAAGTTTCCTCTGTGATCGCTGAAAGGTTCATCCACATACGAAAGTCCTTCGACGGGACGAAAGTGTCGTGCATCGAATGGTACGGGTGGCGCGGCCGGGACACCCTGGCAATCGGGAGCCTGTTGCGGACGCGTTGAATCCTCAGGGCCGAAGAGGGCGTCCGCACCCTCCTTGGCAGCCCCCATTGCAGCCAGCTTTTTCAGGAGTTCCTTTACCGCTTTTATCGAGAGTTCGTTGGCTGCATACTTGGCGAGCTTTTCGCGGTAACCTTGCTCCACTGCGCGTTCAATCAGTTTCCTTGCCCACATTTCATTCACCACGCGGTTCCGCGACATGAAACCTGTGCCGATGGAAGCTAGCGCATCCATGATTGCGCCCCGACATGCGCTGGCAGCACGCATTGCGCCTGCCGCGTCTTTGGCTGCACCCAGCCCCGTCGGCATGACCGCGCCAATCGCAGCTGACGCGCCGACTCGATACAAGTTTATCTTGGGCTCTTTATTCCAGCTACGCCCTTCAATCAGCACTTGACTAGCAAAATCCAATCCTCCTCCGATCGCAGCTCCAATTACGAAGTTCCAGACTTCGCCACTTGGATCAGTCGCATTGGTCGGGCTGTTCGCGACGTACCGATACAGATTCGCGTCACCTGCTTCGAATCCGATTGGGTCTTGGCCGATTGATCCGCATCGAGTGCAACTGGGATGATGCGAGTTGCGTTTGGCGTGGGATTCGGTGGAGATTGCTGCGCAATGGCGGAGGTGATGTTGGCGTATGATCGCCCCACGCGCGCGAAGGTCGGCGCGGGGCGATTGGTTCGGCTTTTTGCGGACCAGGAGCATAGCTCAATTGTAGATCAGGCCGCTGGAAGTTGCGACTAGTCCTTCGAGTCAGGCGGTGAGTCGGCGTCTTTGTCGGGTTGCTCTGCCGGGTGCGTGGCGTCGTGGACTTCCAGGAGCTTGCGGAGACTGGTGCGGGTGTAGATTTGTGTGGTCTCTAATCGCTCGTGGCCGAGGATCGCTTGGAGGTAGCGGATTTCGGCTCCGTTCTCCAACATCAACGTGGCCATGGTGTGGCGGAAGATGTGGCAGGCGCCCGCTTTGTTCACGCCCGAGGAGCGCAGGTAACGCCGGGCGTACTCGGTCAGGGAATCGGGGCTCAATGGTTGGCCGTCTTTGGTCAGGAAGAGCGTGGGCTCTTTCGCGTCGAGCAGCAGTTTGTCTCGGGCGTGCTCGACGTAGCGGGCGATCCATACCAGGGCGCGTACGCCTACCGGGACGTAGCGGTCTTTCTGGCCCTTGCCGAGGCGGATGAAGATGGCGCGGCGGGATACGTCGAGTTCGTCCAGCCGAAGACGGCAGAGCTCCGCGCGGCGGAGGCCCGACGAGTAAAACGTTTCCAGGATCGCGCGGTCGCGCAGGCCCAGCGCGGTTGTCGTGTCGGGTTCGGCCAACACGCGTTCGACTTCTTCCGGTGACAGAACCGGTTTGGGTAGCGACTTGGGTTGCTTGGGCAGTTCCAGTTCGGCCGCCGGGTTGAAGGGCAGGTGATTCATCTTCACCAGGTATCGGAAGAATTGATTGACGTGCGTCAGGTGCAGCGTTTGGCTCGACCAGGAGAGTGGCTGGCCGTTGGCCTTGCGCACGCGGTACAAGTGACGCTGGAAGGATTCGAGAATGGGTTTGGTGACTTGGGCCGGTTGGGTCAGGTCCCGATCCAGGCACCAGCGGGCGAAGGCCCGCACGTAGAAGGCGCGGGCTCGCATGGTGGCGGGCGAATAGTTGCGCACCTTGAGGTGTTCCACGTGTTCTTGCAGCAACCGCCAGAACCCGCGCGGGTCGGACTCGTCGCCGAAGGGATGGGCAAGGACCGTATCGAGTGTTGAGGACATAGTGACATCTCCTACGGTGTCGGCGCGCACCGATCACGCCGACGGTGAAGGGGTTTGAAAGATCCGTTCGTCGGACGGCGATGAACGGTGCGTCAGACGTAGAACGTGTTTTGACACTGCGATGCAGTCAGACTTCGCCGGTACGATGGGCCTCCGAGCCCGTCGAAAACCAGCGTTCTGCCCACGATCGACGGCTTCGGAGAGCCATCGTACGAATTTCAAAACACGTTCTTACCGCTACGTACGATCGGTGAGTACGATTTTTTGCCAGGGGGTGCCGTACAGCCGGGCAACCCGCCAACGTTTGAGCTAAGTGGTTGAGTGAACTTGTTTTCGGGCGATTTTCCTGGGCCGCCAATGGGGCGCTTTTGGGGCGCCAATCAACCGTTTGGCCCCGCCAATCAACCGTTTGGCCCCGCCAATCAAAGTTTTTGCCCCGTCAATCAAGCGTTTGGGGCCGCCGATAGGTTGGTCGTACCGGAAGGTTCGACCAGGGTGGCCGGGTCGGTCAGGCCGAACAGGGTGGGCTCGCCTTCGCGTCCTCGTCCGTCCCAGCGGAGTTCGTACAGCAGCGTGCGACCGGGGCCGGGATGGACGTGGACGTATTCGTAGGCGGCCAGGCGGTTCAGATGGATGCGCAATTGGGTGTGTCCCCAGTCGAGTTGTTCGCGTAACTGGCGGCGGGTGAAACGCAGGTCTTCCAGCGAAGCGCCTGTCTCGCCCGCGGCCCGCTCGACGTAGGTGAACACGTCGCGGAGCAGACGGCGGGTTTGTGTGGGCAGTTCGTCGATGCTGGAGCCGAACACGGCTCCGGCGATGCGGTTGGCCACGGCGATATCATCGCGCGTGACTTCGATGTACTCGATGCTCGTGCCGTGCGCCGTAGCTTGTTGCACCGGGCGTTGGTATTGGTGCAGCAGCGTTACGGATTTGATCAGCGAGAGGTACTTGGCGTTGTCGCGTCGGTTGCGTACGCGGGTTTTGGCGAAGGTGAGTTGATCGGCGTAGGGATTGACCACGTGCAGCGGGCGCAGCAGGCGCTGGGCGTTTTGATGGAGCGTGCGGATCCGGAGCACGGCTTGTGCGGCCAGGATGTCTTGGAGCGTCTCGGCGTCGCGCTGCCGTTGCTGGATGGCGGCCGTTTGTTCCGCGTCTTCGTCGACGCTCAACACCAGGCAGCGATTCAATAGCTCCGGGTCCACGTCGGCGGAGGTGGTGGTCATCAGCGTGGCCACCGGACCGGCTACGTCGTAACGCTCGACGGCCGTGCGGCCGGTGCCGGATTCTTTGGCCGTGGTGACGATCGACAGCTTGCCGTCGCTCTGTAGGAGCTTCAAGGCGTAGGACGCATCGCGTGCGCCTTGCTCTTCGGCCACCGAGAGGATTTTGTGGCGCAGATCCAGTTGGCCTGCATAGTACAGGCTCCTGCCGGTCATGGCGCTGCAGGCGAATTGGCCTTCGGGCGGCATGAAGGCCAGGATGGCTTCCAGCAGCGAGGTCTTGCCCGCGGCCGAGGAGCTTTGGATGATCACGCCCAGCGGCTTGGCCAGCAGGCGGCTGGTGGCCGCCAGGTAGCCGGTCAACTTGCCGATCCGCTCGCCCACGATCCCGCAGGCGTCGAAGTCGTCCAGGATGCGTTCCAACAGGCGGTCGTCGGTCAACAACTGCATGGCTTCGCGGCGCTGTTCGTCAGTCAGTTGCACGGCCTGTGCTTCGTTCTTGTCGCGGGTCTGTTGTTCGTGTTGCAGTTGTTCGAGCTGCAACAGGACGCGGCCCAGGTCGGCACGCAGGTCGTGTTCAGCCATGGCCGTTTCTTCGGAGGATTCTTTGAGGAACACGCGGCGGGCTCGTGCATGGTACAGGTCGAGGGTGTCGACGTGGAAGCGGTCGTTTCGTTCGTTGTAGACCATCAGATTGATTCGCATCACGCCGGGCGTGGTGTTGCGCTCCAGACCACGCACGCGCCAGCGGCGTGATTCGATGCGGAAGATGGTTTCGGTGTCGGATTGCTCGATGTCGATCTCGGCCAGCGGTGCGGGGGTTGGGGATGCGGTGGGGGATTTTCGTTGTGGGTGGTCGGTGGGTTCGTCTTCGCGCTCTGCACCCGCAGGCTGGAAGCCTACGGCATTTAGGCGAGCGGCAGACTGGGATTTCCCACCCCTCACCCTGCCCTCTCCCCCGCTATTCCGCTGCGCGGGCGGGGGAGAGGGGACATCGGAATCTGCTGCTCGCCTTACGTGGGTTGCGGCGCGGATGCGTTTGCCGAGGGCGTCGTCGAGGGTGCGGTTGAGGATGGCGTATTGGTTGACGGTCGTTCCTTCGGGGAAGTGAATCCGCATTCGTTCCACGTGGCCGGACAACTGGCCGTTCATGTTAGGATCGGCCAGCAGGATCCGCCGCACGTGGCTCACGTGTTGTTGGGTGAGCGGCAAGCCGTCGGCGGCGATCGCGTTGGCGTGACCGGCGGCGTGGAACGTCCAGGCGTCGCGCACGTCGGCACAGATGATGACTTCCTCGTACGAGTTCAACGCGGCCGCATTGAACAGCCCGCTGCCGATGGTCTGTTGCGGCTCCGCTTTGCCGTGGTTGTCGACGCGCAGGCCGTAGATCCCCGTGGTGTTGCCGTCGAGGTCGGTCAGCGGTACGGTCACGAAGCCGCGCAACGCCTCGTGACCGGACGCCTTGAGGATGCCCACCTGCTGTAACTTGGTGCGCAGCTCGCGCCCGGCCTTGTATTGCCGTTCGGGGATCTGCTTGCCAAGCGTGCGATCGGCGAAGCCCACACGCAAGCCGTCGTCGGCGCCGAGGCAGTTCCTTTGAAGGAACGCATGGGCGGCGGCGTTCAAGTGACGGGCGTAGTAGTCGGCCACGGTTGCCAGAGGGTCGGCCAGAAGTCTTTGAGTGAAGTCGTTGTTCTGCATGCGCTGGGTTCCTTGCGGTGAAAGCGGTCAGGTTTCAGGTTTCAGGCGAGAGCAGCTAATCGTTACTCGCCGCGCGCACCGGTAGCGCGGTGGGTGTAGGGGTTGTTTTGAACGATCTTAGAAATGGACGACGACGGCTGTTGCCGTTGGAGAGCGTCACGCCGGTTCAACGCAACGGGAGCTTGCGCAATCTTCCGGGGGTAACATCCGGTCCACGGCAATCGCTTTTTCAACGCGTGGGCGTTGCACAGAACGTACGCGTCTTCGCCACCCCTCCATCAAGCGGCAAGCACCCGTTGCTCGTCAATCCCCCTGGTCGCGTTTTTGGGGACTTTTTCCGAGATTCTCCGTCCCCACGGCACGCTGAAAACCTCCGCTCGGGCTCGACAAAAGGGGCCGCCCCTTCCCCCTTCGCCGTCGCATCGGCCCCAAGTGGCGCGGG
>CAZUAH010000062.1:0-41934 GCA_964617665.1 uncultured Pirellulaceae bacterium | reverse complement strand
GGTAGGTGTGTGCGACGCGGTTCTTCGCAACCCAGTCAATCGCCTCGGCGTGCGACATGCCGCCGACGATAGTAAAGCCCGCCTTCGACTCGGACCAGCGAAGATGGCCTGTGGGGCCGCCCACGAATTGCACGAAGGGCGACGCTTGGGGATGCCTGGTGATCGCGGCGGCCCAAACAGGCGTGCCGCCGGGATGTTTCCATGCGACCGTCTTCGCGCCGTCCAGCGAACTCACCGCCGTCTTGCTGTCCTTGTCGGCCGGCATACAAAGCACCACGTCGGACTGAACCTTGCCTTTCTTGACCAACGCATCCACTTCAGCAGCCGGCAGAAAGCTCAAAGTGATCCGAGTTTCGGCGCGCCGTTGGAATTCCGAGGCGATGGTTGTCAATGGCTCCTTAGTCCGCTCGTCGGCAAGAACCTTGCAGGGCTCGCCGACAGAATCGCGACTGGGCCGGGCCGGGCGTTTGTTCTCCTCCGGTCGTTGTGCGTCGGGATGCCCCTTCGGACGTTGCCCACCCGGTTTCGCGAATCCCGTTTTGAATTCATCGAGATCCATCACACCGTCGCTGTTGGCATCGAGTCGTGAGAAGTTTTGTTTCAGTTTCTCCGGCGCCTCGTCTTTGGATATCTTGCCGTCGCGGTTCTTGTCGATGTTGTTGAACATCAGATCTTCCCGCGTGAGCCCGTCTTTGCCCAAGCGTTGGAAAAGCCGCTCCAAGTGTTTTCGATGCTGGTCGGGGAGTTCATCGCGAGTGAGCTGACCATCTGCGTTTTTATCCCGTTCTTTGAAAAAGTCGCCGCGTCTTGGTTTTGCTTCCTGCGCCGTGACGGCCGTGGAAAACACGGTCAACGCGCCGAATACGGCGATCCCCAGATAGAGTGCGTGTCTCATCAATTCCTCTCCTCTAAAACTAGTCGTCAAATCAAGTTGATGGAAACGTTTCAATTCCGATCATAGCGAATCGCGCGGTGGATCTCCAACTTGTCGCCCAGGGGCCTCACGGCTGGAGGGCGGGAGCGGTTATCACAACGCGGAACCCGAAGTCGCTAGACGTGGCGTCGGGATGACCGCGGTGGCGGTAAGCGGAGCGAGCGTACTTTCCATAACGGAACCACGAACCGCCTCGCAACACGTGCAGCAGGCCCGCATCCGGTCCCTGCGGATCGGCCACGGGCGATTCGCCGTAGTAGTCTTCACTGTACCAGTCGGAGCACCATTCCCACATGCTGCCGTGCATGTCGTACAAACCCCACGCGTTTGGCTTCTTGGTGCCCACGGTCATGTCAAGCGGCTCTCGCTCGCGCAGGGGAAGATCATCGTCGGCACAGAATTTTGCATACTGGTCCAACGACGCGGCATCATCGCCAAAGTAATACTCCGTACTGCTGCCCGCACGGCAGGCGTATTCCCACTCGGCCTCGGTGGGAAGGCGGAAACCGTGGCCGGGTACCTTTTTGCGTAGTGTCTGGACGAATTTCCGACACTCGTTCCAGCTCAACCCATTCATGGACTTGTTCGGGCCCACGGTACTTGCCAAGCGCGGATTCTTCTTTGCTTTCACCAGCCGCTCGTCCTGGCCCAGCACGGCCTCCCATTGGCCTTGTGTGACTTCGTACTTGCCGATATAGAACGGCTTGCTGATGGTGACCTTGTGCAGCGGCCGTTCGTCTCGCAGGCCGCTGGCAGAACCCATCAAAAAAGTACCGGGCGGAATGAGAACGAATTCCATGTTCGCACCACCGCCGAGATCCACCTTCAGTTCCTTGGGCCGCTCGTCGGTCGTCGCGGCCAGTTGAGCCTCCACGGGATCGCGAGTCTTCACAGAGGCGGGGTCAGAGTCTTCCCGCACGGCCGGCCGGTTGTCGACTGCCGGCGGCACTCCTTTGGCATCTTTGATTCGCATCGCAACGCGGAAGCCCATGTGCGGATGCTGATTGGAATCCTGCCGGATCCTCATGCGAATGGCACTGCGGGCTCCAGTGTCCGCCCAATCGAACGAGCCGCCACGAATCATCACCCGCCCGTCGCGCATTTCGTTGAACGTGGCCGGACCGGTCGGATCGTTCAGCGGCGATTCTTTGTAGTAAAACTCGTGGTACCAGTCGTCCACATATTCCCACACGTTGCCGTGCATGTCGTACAGGCCAAAGGCGTTCGGTTTCCTTTGGCCAACCGGAACTGGCGAGGGCGTTTCCTTGCGGTCCCAGGACATCCACGCATATTCGCCGACCACCTTCTCGTACTCATCGTTATCCTTAGCGAAATGCCACGGTGTGTCGGTGCCGGCCCGGCAGGTGTATTCCCACTGGGCCTCTGTCGGCACGTGATACTCCCGGCCTTCCTTTTCACCGAGCCACTCGCAGAACTCCCTACAATCTCTCAAGCAGAGCTGCAATACCGGATGATCGTCGGCCTGTTTGTAGAACGTCGCGTGCCACGTGCGCAGTTTCCTGTTTGCCGGCTGCCCGTAAGCCCATCCCCGCTCGGCTTCCGTTTTGTAACCACTCGCTTTAGCAAATTGTCGAAACTGGCCGACGGTCACTTCGGCCGATCCCATGTAGAACGGTTTCGTGATCCGCACCCGATGCGCCGGCAACTCGATCGATCGACCCGACGCGACGCCCACGTACCACTGCCCACCTTTGGCATCCTCCACCTCTTGCCGCATCTGCTTTTCCGTCGACCCCATCATGAACTCGCCAGGCGGGATCAACGTAAGTTTCATGCCAATCGAATTCGTGCAAACCAATGGTTCGTCGATGTGCTTGGCCCACTGCTCTTGAACCTCTTTGGCGTGGTCCGCATCGAACGGCGCTTTGGCCAGCGGTGGTTGGTCGGCGGCCAAGACAACGGAGGTGCTGATCCACGCAAACAAGACGACGCACAACGATGAGGAACGTCTGCCCATTTCGGTTCTCCTTTGGAGTAAGACCGCATAATACACAGATTTGTGTATTAGTGTATAATTCGCAGTTGCACGATGCAACGCTTGAAGAGGCAGGAAGCTGCCTCATCTCTTTCACAGAGTTCATGGACTGCCTGAACGCACCGAGAAGGTGAGATGTCTCATACTGGAAACACGCGTCGCGACTTTCTCAAGGCTACCACGGCGGCGGTCGCGAGCGGTTCCATTGGTTCGACCGCTACGGCTGATGGGGCGAAGAAGCCAAAGCCCCTCAATTATTGCTCGAGCATGAACTACCGCCGACTCGGTAAGACGGAGTTTATGATTTCCGAGATTGCTTTGGGCGGACACGGCGCTCACGGATATGACGAACGAGCAGTGCAGAACCGGATACCGGTGCTCGAAAGAGCCGTCGACCTCGGCATGAACTACGTCGATACGAACATCGGTCGCGAATGCGATGTCTATGGCGAGGCCATGACCCGGTCGGCGACGGCGAAACGTGACAAGTGGTTTATCGGGTTCGCGTCCTCAGAGGATCACAGAATCGACAAGCTCGAAGACCAACTCACCCCGGCAAAGCTCATGGGGTCGATCGAAGAACGGCTGCGATCCTACAAGACCGACATGCTCGACATGTGGCGTCCGGTGGCCGCAACTTGGGGCCAGGACGAACCGAGCCTCGACAAGCGACTGGCGATCACGCGGCGGATGTTCGACATGGTTGTGCAAGTCTTTGAGCAAGCCAAACGCCAGGGCAAGGTGCGGTTCCTCGGCACGTCGGAACACGAGCCCAAGATCTTTCACCAGGTCCTGGAAGAGTATCCTCAGTTTCAAGTCATCATCTTCCCTTGCTTCTTCCTGACGAAAGAGTCAAGTGCCGAGGGTCTATTGAAACGAGCCCACGAGAAAAACGTGGGGATGATTGGAATGAAGGCTTTTGGCGCGGGATCGGTGTTCGGGCCGAGGTCCCGGCGGCGTCGTGAGTTTCGGCCGCTTGCGGATGGTCGAGCTCACGTCCTGCTCAAGAAGATGCTCCAGGAGAAACGACTTGCGGCGGTCATTCCCGGCGTGAACGTTCCGGAACATCTTACAGAGAACATCAAAGCCTCCCACCAGCGCGACGTTCCGGAGAGTGAAAAAGAAGATCAGGCAATCAGGCAGTGCACGGAAAACTTCTACACCAATCTCACGTCACAGTACGAATGGCTCCGAAAGTGGGAAGGCGCATGAAAGTCATTTCGCTTGTTGTGAACGAGAATACGAAAAGGACCAACCATGCGCCCTTTTGTCAGCCTTGCGTTATTCCTGATGTGGGTCGGTATTGTTTTCGTACCATGCTCGGCCGCAGAGCCGCATGATTGGTATTACCGTGAGGGGCCACTACGCGGATCGCTGAAAAGTGATGCCCCTCTGCCTCTCTACGATTCTGATCCGGGACACCTTTGGAATCGTCTGTTTGCCGTGTTCTACATTCGGCCGAGCGTACTTCCGTCTCGGCCGAAGTACCCTGACGATTCCACGAAGCTGGACGAATGGGATCGCAAGCTACGCGACGGCAAATTGCCGCCGGGGCCGGTGGTCAAACGTTTTGAAGGGGGTGACACCAAGAGCCTCCTGGCCTGGCCCAAGACTCGCTATTACTCCGAGCCGGGAACATTCGCTCGCTCCGATGAACTACTGGACGAGTTCATCACCACTCGCGGAGAACGGTTGATTGAAGACCCTCTCAAACGAGCCTTCTTGCAGCGCGATCTGTGGGCCGTGTTCGATCACTTGGTCGGCCAGAACATCGCCAGGTATGGCGATGGTGATCTGATCAGGCGGGGCTCGCTGAACAGGAACGTGTATGGGTACGAACCGGACGAAGCTCCGTTTGACGATCCAGAGGCCATCGAGCGCCGCCGAATCCTGTGCCGCAAGCTGGCGGTGATCATCCAACGGCTTGCGTTGCCCCTCGCGGTTATCAGAGCTTTGCCAGACAGTTACGCGGCGGCAATCCATTCCGGGCATTTCGCGTCGCGCCACGATTTCGATTGCCAATCCAATTATCTTCCACCCGGCCTGTTGACTCGTCCGGACGAGTGGGTGGAAATCGACACGTCGTCCGAATCTCTGCCCCACCGCAAGCAAGAAGGGCAGATCGACTACGTGGCCTGGAGCATCCGGGGACGTTCCTACTACCGCATTTTCTTGCGTTTCCCTGGCGGGCGTAAAGAGGTCGAAGAGTATCTGAAGTACATACGGGAGGAAGGGGTGGATTGGGAGAAAACTGCTCGGCAGGGCCACATCGACCTGAAGCCCGATGTGCGGCAGATTCCGATCGGGACCGAGGCCGCCATCGTCCAGTTTATGATCGTGCTCGACGACCGGTTGGTGCCTGTTCCCACGCGGCTTGTCGAATCGGTGCGCATATCCGTCTACAAGAATGTGGATGGTACGCCCGACCCGGAGACGAACACCGGCCTTGGATTGATCGGTCGAGTGTATGGAGTCCAGCGACGGTTGTTGTTCGACAATCTGAAGCACGGCGGTCTGGCGCGGGCGCCGGATGACGCGCCGACCTACCAGGTGCTCTTGAGCGGCTATGAGGACTGGGGCCATTTTGGGCGTCAGCAATCGGTGGTCCAAACCTGTGTGCATTGCCACTTGCACTGGAAGTGGAAGACGGGCGTCTTCAGCCTGAATACAATCTTCAGTTTTGTACCCGACGGCGGCATGCCGGGCATCGTGATCCCCATGGGATTCGGCGACATCCAACCGTATCCCCGGCCGCAACGCATTGCCCGCTGGAAACAGCGGCAGGAGGATTACCTACGCCTGGTCGAGTACGCGCGCGCCGACAGCCAAGGCGACCGATAGGAGACATCATGCATGGTCAAGCCTCATCTGGGTGCGGTCGCGGAGTTGATAGGGCTCACCTGGGTCTGGATATGCTGAACGAAGAGACGGTTTCAATGGAAAGAAGCAGACAGAACGGCGTGGTGGTCTTGGCGTTTTTCGCCATGTCGTGTATTTCATCCGCGGTCTATGCGCTACCCGGGTTCCCTGGTGCGGAGGGCTTCGGCGCCGAAACGCCTGGCGGACGTGGGGGCCGGGTGATCAAAGTGACGAACCTGGACGCATCCGGTCCTGGGAGTCTGAATGCGGCTTGTCAAACGCAGGGACCGCGCATCGTGGTCTTCGAGGTGTCTGGCGTCATTCGTGGCGACATTGTTATTACGGAGCCCTACATTACCATCGCTGGGCAGACGGCGCCCGGCGCCGGCATTACCATCGAAGGGTTGCTGCGCAGCGATCTGAAGGGCTGGCATAAGCAGGTGACGACTCGGCCTCACGTCCATGATGTCGTGGTTCGCTTCCTGCGCGTGCGATCTCCGGCGGGAAGAGGGGAACAAGGGGATTGCATTCAGTTTTCGTCGGTCGACAACGCCGTGCTCGACCACCTATCCCTTTCTTGGGCGGAAGATGAGACCGTCGACCTGTGGGCGAGGTCTACAAATATAACGATTCAGTGGTGTACTTTGGAGGAGTCATCCCTGACAGGCGAACTCGATCACACAGGCCAGGGTGGCGGCGGGCATTTCTATGGACTGATCGCCGGAGGCCGCAGTAACAGAATTTCCATTCACCACTGCCTTTTCGCCCATCACGAGAACCGCAACCCGTGCTTTGGCAGCGGCCCGGCTGATTTCCGAAACAACGTTGTCTACGACTTCCGCGCCGGCTTTGTGCACCATGGCAATTACATAGGAATCCCCGGTTTCAACTTCATCGGCAATTACTACAAGAGCGGTCCCAGCACCGTGAGCTTCCATCGCAATGATCCCCACATCTACCCGTGGTGCTTCGAGGGCAAAATACCCTATTACCTGCACGACAACTTCATCGAAGGCGTGGGGACGATTCAGGATCCGTGGGCCGAATCGCACAGACTGCGGGCTTGGGCGAGGTACTACGGCAAGAAGGGGACAAAACAGGAAGCTGAGACCCCGGTGCCACCAATTCAAACCCACTCGCCCCAAGAAGCGTATCAACTGGTGCTTTCCCGTGCCGGATGCTTCCCCCGTGATGCTGTGACGAAACGGACCATTGCGGAAGTGAAAGGCGAAACCGGCTCTTTTGGCCGCCACGAGCCGAAGGGCTTGCTGGAAGGCCTGACTCCCGGAAAGCCGCCGCAGGACTCTGATAGCGACGGTATCCCAGACGACTGGGAGGAAACGCACGGACTCGACAGATTGAAGAATGATTCGGCTCGTCCGATGCAGTCCGGCTACACCGCCATCGAGAAGTACCTCAACGCGCTGGCGGCCAAGCTCCTTGCAGGCCCGCCGAAAGATGCTGCGTCGGGGCACTGAGTGCCAAAGGAACCGAAGGCGGTTCGGTGGTGGTTCCGCAGTTTGCATGCGGTTCTTTTCGGCGGTATGATCGATGCGACCTTGTGGGGCCATGTAACTGGCACTCGATTCTCGCAGCCGACCAGAAATGAACGATGGACATCAATCCTCTGGGACTTTCGACTCGACATCATCGAGTTTGCTTAATCGTGTGAAGAGTCGCGAACCAGACGCTTGGACGAGGCTGACCACACTGTATGGCCAGGTTGTTTATCGCTGGGCTCGCCAGTCGGGGCTGCAGCCCAGCGATGCGTCGGACGCTGTCCAAGAGGTCTTCGTCGTCGTTGCGCGGAACATCTCCCGCTTTCGCCGCGATCGTCCCGATGACAGTTTTCGGGGCTGGCTGTGGACCATCGCGCGTAACAAGTTTCGGGATCACTATCGCCGCCTAGGCGCGCAGCCTGAGGCTACTGGCGGAAGCGAGGCGCACCAGCGCATGCAACAACTGCCCGAATATCCGCCCGGCCAACAAGCCGACTCCGATGACGGTGCGGAAGGTAGCCTGCACCGGCGTGCTTTGGAATTGGTACGTGAGCAATTCGACGAGCGCGACTGGCAGATATTCTGGCGGGTGGCGGTCGAAGGGGATTCGGCGGCCGACGTGGCCGAGGACTTGGGCATATCGGTTTGGACCGTCTATCGCGCCAGGACCAAAGTCCTTCAGCGACTTCATCAAGAGTTCGCTGAGTTGATCGATTAGCATCGTGCCCGGCCGCAAGAGAAATTCTTCGGATGTACAAGAAAAAAGTCCGGAAATCAGCAAACTCTTGCCGCCAAAGGACTTACTGCAGAGGTTAGGCGCAGCCAAACCGAGAATAGCACGACATCAGAGCCGTCACGTGCACAAGCCGTCCGTTGTTTCTATTGAGAAGTCAAGAACGAAGAGCGTGTCGGAGTATGCGGAACATGTCCAACATTGACTGTCCCAGTCGAGACGAGTTGTCTGTCTATCTGCTGGGTAAGCTGTCCGATCAGCAGACGAAATCCATGACGGACCACGTGGATGACTGCGAGTGTTGCCAGTCCACCGTCGGAGATTTGGGACGAACGACCGATACGCTGGTTTCTCACTTGCGACGACCGTTTGCGGAAAGCCCGTATGACGGCGAGCCGGAATGCCGGTTGACGCTGGAGCTGATTCAGGCCATCGGTCGCGACCCGTCTTTCTCCAAGGTCGAAACCGCCGATGCCCCTGATACCGGTCAGCCGGAACTGAATCGCGTGCGCGACTATCGTCTGCTGGAGAAGTTGGGCCAGGGCGGTATGGGCACGGTCTATAAGGCTCTTCACACACAATTGGACAAGGTTGTAGCCTTGAAGGTGCTGTCGCCGGAGCGCATGAAAGACGCGCAGGCCGTGGCCCGGTTCAAACGAGAGATGAAAGCGGTCGGCCAGCTCTCGCATCCGAACATCGTTGGGGCCTTTGACGCAGGGGAAGCCGACGGCACGCACTACCTTGTAATGGAGTATATCCGCGGGATCGATTTGTCGGAACTGATCCGAAAGCAAGGGCCGTTGCCGATCGCAGATGCATGCGAATTGGTCAGACAAGCAGCAACAGGACTGGCTTATGCTCACCAGTACGGCTTAGTGCACCGCGACATCAACCGGGCGAATTTTATGCTCAGTGTAGTCGACTCGCTCCGCGAGTCGGAAAGCCGCTCACGGAGTGACCGGCCTACACTGAAGATCCTCGACCTTGGCTTGGCTCGTCTGCAAGAGCACGCGGCTGGCGAGGAGCTGACGGGCACCGGCCAAATGATGGGCACGCTCGACTACATGGCGCCCGAACAAACGGGCGACAGCCACGATGTGGACATTCGTGCCGACATCTACAGCCTGGGGGCCACTCTCTACAAGCTCCTGTCTGGACAAGCTCCGTACGGCGGCGTGAAATACAACACAGCCGTTAAGAAAATCGTCGCTTTGGCCAACGAGCCGGTCACGCCTATCCAGGACCATCGTCCCGATGCTCCACGCGAGTTGGCAGAGGTGCTGGAAAGGATGCTGGCCAAGGATGCCGACGAGCGGTTTGCCACACCGCAGGAAGTTGCCGATGCTCTTGCACCGTTAACCAACGACGCCGACTTGGCGTCGTTGGCTGCGAGTGTGGATCGTCTGGATCAAGGCGTTTATGCGAAGTCAGTGGTCACCGAGCGATCGCTTGACAGTACGCAACATTTGGCCACCTCCGACGCAATCGACACGCGATCAAGTGTGCAGTCGAGAGGAGGCAGCGGGGAAGCGGAGGCGGTGATTGGAACATCAACTCCGGAACCTGCCCGGCCGCCCGTCCGGCCATCACGGCTGAAGTGGGTGTTCGGGGGCGTCGCGGCTATCGTCTTGCTGTTGGCGGGTGGCTATGCTGCTTCGATCGTCGTGCGTGTCCAGTTCGACGGCGGCGTGTTAGAACTGAAGATCGACGATCCGAAAATCGAAACACTGATCACGCAAGAGGGCGTGACAATACACGATCTGGCGACTGACCGCCGGTATAAGTTGAAAGCTACGCGTAAGCAACTCCCGTCCGGCGAGTACGCTTTCGAAGTTGCCGAGCTGTCGGAAGGGCTCCACTTCGAGACGGCCCGCTTTCGGATCACCCGCGACGACAAAACGATCGTCCAGGTCACACTCGACAAATCACCCGCTGAAAATGTAAGCATCGACACGCGATCGGCCGACATTCCGTCCAATTGGAGACCTGGTCCTTCCGACGGCGTCATGCCGGGCCTAATCCCGCGCCCGGCCAAGCTGCCGGGCATTGAACGCTGGCAGATCGACACGGTCACTCCGCGTGGTTCCGTCTATTCCGTATCCTACAGCCCGGACGGCCAGTTGCTGGCATGCGGATCGCACGACGACAATCACATCCGCGTTTTCAACCTCCAGTCGGGCGATCTGGTTCGCATCTTCAGAATGAAGCCTGTGGAATGGGGGCACGGAGGAAGCGTTCCGGCTGTGGTTGCCTGGTGCCCGGACGGCAAGAGACTCCTCGGTGGTGGTCATGGGCAATATGGAGGACTGCATATCTGGGACACAAGCAGCGGAGAATTGTTGCGTTTGATCGAAAACCCCGGCAGTTCGGACTTTCCGCCTGTGTGGAGTCCTGACGGCAAGTACATCGCCGTCAGCGCTGGTTGGCGTTTGATCGTCTTGGATTCGGGTTCGGGCGTACGTCAATTCGAGTTTGCAACGCCGGAGTTCTTGCCACAATCGGTCGCCTGGAGCCCCGACGGGAAACGCCTCGTCGGCGCTTGCAGTGACAGGACGGTGCGTGTTTGGAGCATCGGCGAAGACGCTCCCGACCTCACGTTGGAAGGCCACGGCCAAAGGCTCTGGTGCGCCGCCTGGAGCCCAGGCGGCGGAAAGGTCGCCTCCGGCGGCGAGGACAAGAGAGTGATTGTGTGGAACGCGGAAAACGGCCAACAGGAGAAGTTGAGCCTGCTTGCTCCTGGAAACATCAGAGCGATCGCTTGGAGTCCGGACGGTCAGCACATCGCGTGCGCCTGCGACCGGGGAATTCGGATCTGGAAGGCAGCCAACGGGAATCCCGGTCCATCGTTGGAGGCCCCAGGAGATTTCTCTTCACTGGCTTGGCGCCCAGACGGGCGGCAGATGGCAACTGTCGGCGGCTATCCACCAAAGATCCGGCTATGGAATGCCAGAACTGGAACACTTGAACGCGAAATCGGGGGACCGATTTGTGGATGCATTGCGTGGAGTCCGGACGGAAGCCAGTTCGCGACCAGTGCTGGAGGGGCCGTGCGATTATGGGACGGACGAAGCGGCTTGCCCGGGAAGATTCTCAAGGGACATGAGAGGTCTATCATCTCCTTGGCCTGGAAGTCAGACGGAAGCAGGCTTGCGACCGCGGGGGATGGCGAGAAGACGGTCCGGATTTGGGACCCGAAGACCGGGACATCGCAGCCGGTCGAAGGGTTGGGGGATCATTTCAGTTCGCTCGCCTGGCATCCGGAAGGAAGTGATCTTATCGGAGCAGGGCATGCCGGGATGGTATTTCGGCACCGGGAATCCGGCCCTGCCGAGAGAGGATTCATCAAGACCTCTAGTGCCGTACGTTCGCTCGCGTGGAGTCCGGACGGGCAGTGGATCGCAACCGCACTTGACGACCACGAAGCCGCCGCTCGCATTTGGAACGTCACCAATGGCAAGTGCGACCCGTCGCTGCTTGAAGACTCAAAGTTGGGTTCGGCCGTGGCGTTCAGCCCCAACGGTCGCCAGCTTGCGGTGAGCTACAGTGGCCAGAAACTGGGCGTCTTGGAGCTATCCGATGGCGCCGCTATTTCATGCAAGACGTGGGACCACCGTCTCGGTGCCGTTCACTCGATCGGCTGGAGTCCGGATGGTCGGTGGATTGCTGTCGGCGGGCAGCACCCTACATCGGTGAAACTCTGGGATGTCCATGTGGGCGAAGCCGGTCCGGTGTTCCCTGGTGGGGCGACAACTGCTGGCGCTGTCGTCGCCTGGTCCCCGGACGGTACCCGCATTGCCGTAGGAAGCGGAGACCGGACCGTACGAGTCTGGGATTTCGAGACACAGGAACTGCTCTGGGTTGCCGTTGTCCTATCGGAAGATTCGGCTGCTGTTTTCAGCGGTGTCGGCGAGTCGATACACGCCGACCCGGACGCCGAGCAACTGATCGTCTACATGGTTGAACGTTCTGACGGAGATACGGCATTCCTCACTCCCGCCGAGTTTCGCAAGCTTGTCGCGGCACGGAAAGACACGGCTGACAAGTAAGCCGTGCCACACCGGATTCGATACAGATGAACCCTATCTGTATATTTCAAATAGCCCACTGAGAAAACAAAACCGCAGGGCCACTAGACAGTGCAATTGGGAGAGTTTCCGTATGGCCGATCGAAAGAAGGCTCGTCGACGTCTGAAGCTACGCACCAGAAAGAACTCGCCGCGATTTCGGCGTCCGCGGTTTGAACGCTTGGAAGAGCGGATGCTCTTGACGTTCTTCAACTGCCGCTACACATGGGAGGAATGTAGCAATAGCACGAAGGAGATTTCCACTCCTGAATACTACGAAGACTTTGATGGAGACGGAGTTGCTGATGGCGGTCTGGTGCCTGGGGTGAGAGTTCATTGTTACGATTGGAACCGATACGATCCCGCACTTGAAGAGTGGGAAGAACTGCCAGATGTATGGATTGAGGACGGCTCCTATGTGTACACAGTAGAGGTTGTCCAGAAGACCGACGATGAGGGACACACGTGGTGCTGTGCCTCCAAGGACGTTTACGAAGAGACGCAGTCTTTCACCCCCGGCGCGGGATGGATGCGGACGTTTCCTGGAGGCAGCAACGCAGCGTTCCAGCGAGCCTCCCTCATCGGCCACGTCTTTCATGACGACAATGCAAATGGTGTGCGCGACCTCTCAGAGTCGAGAGGCATCACTGGTATCGTCGTGGGACAGGACACCAATGGAAACGGAAAGCTGTACGTAGCCGACAACCCAACGTCCCCTTTGAGTCAGGAAGAGGCATTGACGGATGAACAGGGCTTCTTTTCGTTCCGTCAGTTTCCAGCGCCCGAAGCGCCCGATGGCGACTCAGTTCTGTGGGTGGAGAAGGGGTTGAACCACGAGGAGTCCTTTGAGAAATACAAGCAAACGGGATTCCCCGACACCATTAAGCCACGAAGCGGCCAGGCAATCATCGGAGTTGACATCGGTCTGTTTGAGAGAGCCACAGCCACGGGTCAGATCTTCAATGATCTCAACGGCAACGGTGTCAAGGATTCGGGTGAGACGCCCAGCGAGTTCACCTTTTCTATTTTCTTCGATCTCAACGGCAATGGCAAGTGGGATTCCCCCGACGAACCGGGCACCCTCTCAGACAGCGACGGAAGATATTCGCTGGAAGGTGGAGAGTTCGGCGCCGTTGTAACAGCTAAACCGAACGCCGCTTTTTCCATTACACAACAGGAGACGTACGAAGTAACGGCCAGTGGGCAGAAGTTCGAGAACGCGAATTTCGGCATCTTCAGGAACGTTCTGCTTGGCGGCCACGTGTATTTGGACATGGATGGTAACGGCGAGCAGAACCACGAGCCGTTTCTGCCGGGCATCACCGTCCAGTTGGATCTGCACAACGACGGCACCATCGACGCGACAACGACCAGCGAAGGCGCGGCCGGCTACTACAACTTTCCGAGGGTCGGCGCGGGCACACACCGGATCGTACCATTCCTCAGCGGCGACACGCTGACCCAACCGAACGATCCGAACGGTTACTTGGTCACGACGGAGTATAATACGAGTCGGAGCAAACTGAATTTTGGCATCGTTCGCCGTGACATCGAACTGATACGATTCGGCAGCGGCGACTCGCCGGACTTGCTCGAATTGGAATACTCGATCATTCGACCGGCCTCCGAAGGCGACCTTAAAGAGCCGCTTTTCGTCAGTCTGTTTGCATCCAGCGACGGCCAATTCGATGCGAATGACCGGCAACTGGGCGAGAAGATTAGAATCGAGCCCAGCCCTTACTTGCCGCCTTTCGATTTACTGAGCCCCGGTACACACACGATTGTCATCGATCCCAAGGGGACACCGCTGCAGGCCGCGCTGGAAGACGCGGGCGTGGACGTCGTGATTGCCCAATTGGATCCGGACGACCTGATCGAGGACGATCCCAAAAATAATACAACGGCCTTTCGCGGTGTCTATCAAGGGACAACGTCCGGTCGCGCGGTCGTCCGCACGGGCGTGGACTCGACGGATTCCGTCAATGTATTGCCGAATGCCCGCGTCGAACTGGACACGGGCGATTTTCAGGAAACGGCCCAGTTCAGTAGCCCCGCCGACATGCTGATCGTCACCGCCGATGGCAACGACCACATTCAGGCGGACGAACGGGATGGAAAAGTCGAAACGAAGTTAATCGTGAAAGCGGGCGATGGTTTCGACATGGTTTTCGGCGGGTCGGGTGACGACTTGCTGTACGCAGGCGACGATCTGGTAACGGGAGAAACCAGCGATTTCAATCTGCTGGTCGGCGGCGACGGCGCGGACACGCTGACGGGTGGCAACGCCAAGGACGTGCTGCTGGGCGATGGATATGACGCCGATTTCACGGCTCTCACGGACTTTGCCACCGATCTAGCGCAGTACCGGTTCCGCGTCTCCACGACGCTGGTTCCGACCGGCGGAGGGAATGACAACCTGACCGGAGGCGACTCGTTCGACGTACTGATCGGCGGCGCTGGCGACGATCGTCTGGAGGGAAACGGCGGCGTCAGCAACTTCCTCTTCGGGGATGCGGTCCAGTTTCCGGCCGGGATAGACGTAGACTTTGCGCCGGTGATGGACGCCGATTTGGATAAGGCCAGAGAACTGGCGCTTGCTATGGTGGACGTGGCCGTGCAGCTTGATGACAACTTGGCTATCGATGCGGTTGGCGAGGGCCAGGACAACATTCAATCCCATGGGACGATCGACTTGATCGTGGGCGGCAACGGCGACGATACAATCCTGCCTCTCGGCCTCGCTTCGGTGGTCTATTGCGGTTCGGGCGACGACACCATGGACGCGTCCGTCAACGATGCCGTGGTGGCCTTCGGCGGGGCCGGCAAGGACCGGCTCGATGGCGCCGGATTCTTCAGCCTGATGTCGGGTGGCGATCCGGACGCCAACGCACCGGTCGACACAACGTCCGAGTGGGACGATGTTCTCAACGGCGGCGAGGGACTCAATGTTCTGATCGGAGGTGACGGCGACGATTTGTTGCAGGGCGGGCCATCGACGGACGTGTTGCTGGGCGACAGCTTCGACGTCGACGTCCCGGAATTGATTGATTTCACCTTGGATTTGGTCCAGCAACGATTTCGTGCTTCCATCGACATCATACCTACCGGGACTGGAGAGGACAAGTTGCTCGGCGGGGCAGGAATCGACGTATTGATCGGTGGCCATGGCGACGATTTCCTGGATGGCGGCGGTGGCGTCGTCAATCTTATGTTCGGCGACGCCTTCCAGTTTCATGCAGGAGTGGATGTCGATTTTGCTCCGATTCTTAACGAGGATCTGCATGACTCGAAGGAAACGGCGCTCGCCATGGTGGATGTGGCCGCACAATTGAAAGCCTCGGTTTCGCTCGAGGCGGCGGGTGCAGGCGACGACGAAATCCAAGCCGGTGGGATGATCGATTTTGCGGTGGGCGGTGGTGGCGACGACACGATCCTTGCTTTCGGCCTCGGTTCCGTGCTCTTCGGTGGTGCGGGCAACGACACGATCGATGCGTCCGCCAGTGACGCGGCGGTGGCTTTTGGCGGGCTGGACCAAGACACACTCGAAGGAGCCAAGCTTTTCAATCTCATGTGGGGTGACGACCTGGCATTCGACAACGCCTGCATCTCGACTTCGATCTGCGACGATACGCTCAACGGTGGTAACGGCGTGAACATTCTGATCGGCGGCGGCGGGGACGATTCACTGCAAGGTGGGCCTTCGGTTGACGTGTTGTTGGGCGACACGTATGACTTGACGCTTCCGCAGTTCAAGAGTTACACGTTGGGGATGTCGGACAAGCGGAGCATCGGCTTCGAGTTTAGCATTGCAGGGGTGGGCGCGGGCAACGATACGCTCAAGGGCGGCGACGGTGTCGACATTCTGATCGGCGGCGACGGGCACGATCGTCTGGAAAGCGGCCTCGGAATGGGCCTGTTGTTTGGCGACGCAGTGGAGTTCAGTGCGGGCCATTCCATCGACTTGGGACCCATCGACGCGAAACCGACGACGCCGGAACAAGCCAAGGGAATCACCACCAATCTTTGGGAGATATTGACTTCGTTCTTCAAGCTCTCGGGAGGTGGAAACGACACGATCATTGGCGGAGACACGGTGGACATCATCTCTGGTGGGGACGGGGACGATCACATCGACACGGGCGAGGCGCTGGCGTCGCTGGTCTATGGGAACAAGGGCGACGATACGATCCTCGGCAAGAAGACCTACTTCAACGTATTCGTCGGGGGCGAAGGGAACGACTACCTCCACGCCGCCGACTCGCCTTACCTGCTTGCGACTGCGTCGATCCTGATTGGGGACACCTTCAACGTCTCCGGCATTTCACCAAGCCTGGGGCTCGCCCTTGATCTTTCGGTGCCGAAGCTTGAACTATCGGCTGGTACCGGCGGTCTGCTATCGGTTGGAGAGGGCTTCGACAAGCTAGTTGCCAAGCAGGGCTCGAATGTTCTGATCGGCGGCGCGGGAGACGACGAACTGGTCGGCAAAGGTGTGTTCAATTTCATGCTGGGAGATTCCGTCAACCTGGGTGCGGATCTCAAGTTGACCCTCTCGGGCGATCCCAACGATAGCTTCTTCAAGCAACAGTTTCGTATGCCGGGGCTAGTGGGTAACGGCAACGACAAGATCGACGGTGGCGATGGTGTGAATGTCGTTATCGCCGGCGCAGGTGACGATGTGGTGCGTGGCGGCAACGGACTGTTGGACCTTGTATTCGGCAATTCGGGAAGCGACACGGTTCACGCCGCTCAAGGGTTCAACTTGCTGGTGGGTGGCAACGGCGACGACAAACTCTACGGAGGAGACCAGGGCAACGTCATCCTAGGCGACGGGTACTCGGCTGCCCTTGGCTTCATCGATATCGAAGCGGCCAAGGAGTTCCGTTTGGTGACGGGCACCGGACTGATCGCCGAGGGCGCCGGCAGGGATACGATCCGGGCCGGTGCGGGCCATGACTTGCTGATGGGCGGTGACGGTACCGACACGATCGAGGGCGGCGACGGTATGAACATCATCTTCGGCGACGCCATGGATCTGGGCAGTGGCGTGTCGATTGATTTTCCTCGCCTTTTCGTCTCACCGCGCGAGGCCGTCGACATCGCGTACCCCTTCCAGCTGACCGGCAACGGCGACGACATCATCACGGGCGGCGTGAATCCCGACTTCATCATCGCGGGCGACGGTTACGACACGATCAAGACCAAAGACAGCGTTGACATTGTCTTCGGTAACGGCGGCAAGGACGTGATCGAAACCGGTGCAGGACATGACGTCATCTTCGCGAACGACGACGATGATTGCCTGGACGGCGGCCCGGCGGTCGATATTCTGCGTGGCGGCAACGGGGCAGACCGCTTCGTGTTCAGCGACCCGGCTTTGGAAAAGGGAAGCTTCTTCGGGCTCGTGTCACTGACCGATTTCGATCCAACCGAAGGGGACGTGGAAACGCAAGGGTGCTATGTAGGGCCTGCGGCCGGCGAGCCAGCCGACGGGGAAGATCCCCCGACTCCGCCTGTGGCGGGATCGTTTGCCGCAGGAGACGCGCCCCAGTTGAATGTCACAGCTGCCTCGTCCTTTGACGAGGCGTCCGAGGTCTGGACGTATCAGTACACTGTCCAAAACCCTTCGGCGAACGCGGACGATGGTACCAGCGACATGCTCTTCGGCTACGCAGTCGAAGTGGCCGAGGGCGCCGACTTGGACAGCATCGTGACACCGGACGGATGGGAGGTGTCGTATGTGGCGGGCCATCGCCAGATCCATTGGACGGCCACGCTGGCCGAAGAATCCATCGCTCCAGGAGAGTCGTTGGAATTCGGGTTCACCAGCCCGGCGGCCCCCGCCGAAACACTGTCAAATGCACTGATATTCACCGAGACCGAGAGCGCGGTGGACACAGACCTCGTGGTGGCCACGACCGAAGGGCCGTACACGGCTCCGACCGCTACGAACGAAAACCCGCAGGCCGGATCAGATCAAGGCGAAACGAATCGCGAAGATCCGGCGGTGATCGACGTATTGGCCAACGACAGCGACCCGGACGGCATCCTGAACCCGACTTCGGTAGACGTAACCGCCCAGCCGGAACATGGTTCGGTTACGATCGACCCGTTCAGCGGCCAAATCACGTTCACTGCCAACCCTGGGTTCGCTGGCACGGATACGTTCCACTACGTGGTTCGCGACCTGGCCGGTGCCCAATCGGAAGAGGCGATGGTGGAAATATCGGTCGACCTTTGGCAGAACGTCGGAAACCGCTACGACGCCTCGTGCGACGGAATCGTCTCACCGCTAGACGTTCTCCTGATCATCAACGAGATCAACCAACGAAAGCACAGCGATCGCGTCACGACCGAGCTGTCGGCCCAGGCGGATGCCGGGGCTCCGTTCTTCGACATCGACGGTAGCGGCACCGCCACTACGTTGGATGTCTTGCTGGTGATCAGCTACATCAACCGCCAGATCGTTGGCGGCGAAGGCGAAGCGTTTGCCGATCCCCGACCTTCGGACCAGGGGTTAGTGTTGACGAATCCACTGCTGATCGACCCCAGCCGGCAGGTGGTTGTCGACGGTGGTTGGATGAACGCCAGCACGCACGGCAGCGGGAGCGCATCATACGGTCACGGCGAGCGGGGCAACAACGCTGTCGCAGATCCCTACTTCACTGTGTTGGCAGAGCGAAACGGCCTTCTGAATGAACGTCCCGTCTCGCGGCCAGCCGATCACCAAACCAGCAATGCCGTCGAGGATCTTGAAGAACTCTTGTCGGACATCGTCCCGGACGTCAGCCTCATTTGGCAGACGGGCGACGATCCAATCGATTCTCTGATTTTCTAGGAGTCTGTCCGAGAGCTTCAGTAAGTCAGGGATTGCTCTGACGAATTAGCAGCATCTTCCTCCGTCAGGGTGAACCCTGACCTACGGACTCGTTGCGTTAGTTTCCGCGAAGAATAGGCCGTTCATTCTTGGGGGGATGGCTGTGGTCGAGCGCAACGAGCCCACGGTGTCCATACCCAACGATGCGACCGTCTCCGACGAGGACGGCGGGGTCTCTATTGGCCGCTGCAGGATTCCGACAGCGACGGCATCCCGGATGATTGGGAGGAAGCGCGCGGACTCGATAGGCTGAAACACGACTCGACTCGGCCCATGCAGTCCGGCTACACCGCCATCGAAGAGTATCTCAGTGCCCTGGCCGCCGGACTAGCGCGTGTCGCACTCACATATAGCGGCCGCGGTGGCGTGAATCCCAGGCAGAACCGACGAGATGACGCTACAGTGATTTGATACGCGCTCTAATCGCAGCCACGTCCAAAACGCAGCATTGAGCCGCTGACCGGAAGCCCAGATCCCGCTGGTCAACGAGAGCGAAGAGCCGCCACAACGTTCGGGAGTTTCGTGGTTTTCTTTGTTGAACTGAGCGACTCCAGGAAAGCTACCAGATCTTCCTTTTCTTTGGTCGTCAATTTCAACGGGCCCTTTAGGTCCGTCGGGGCGCCTTCGGTGCCGCCGCGGTCGTAGTGGTCCACGACTTCCTCCAGCGTTTTCAAGCTGCCGTCGTGCATGTAGGGAGCGGTCCAGCGCAGTTCTCGCAACGTCGGAACCCTGAACATACCGGCGTAAACCGGCTCGCCGGTGATCGCCCCGCGTCCCAGATCCGCGTACGCTTTGCCGTTCCAACCGATGCCGATGGTGCGGAATTCTTCGTCCGTAAAGTCGGGACCGGCGTGACATGTGACGCAGTTGGCCTTGTCGCAGAAGACTTGCCAACCGCGCAGGGCCGACTCGCTGATGGCCGAACGGTCTCCTCGGGCGAACCGGTCGAACGGAGTGTCGTCGCTCAAGAGGCTTCGCATGTAGGCCGCCAACGCCTGCGAAAAACTCTGAGCCGTCGGCGCCTCGCCGTACTCCAGGCGGAAGGACTCAGCATACTCCGGGATGGATCGCAATCGTTTGCTCAACTCATCGGGCGTCAGGTCCATCACGGCCGGATGTTTCAATGCCCCGAATGCCATTTTTTCGAGCGTCTCGGCATGTCCGTCCCAGAAAATCGTCTGCCGATATCCCACATTGAACAGCGTGGGTACGTTGCGGAGCATCTCCCGCCCGCGGACCCCGGTGGCCGCAGCACGGCCATTCGTGAAAGCACGCTCTGATTGATGGCACGTCGAGCAAGCAGTGTTCGCGTCCGCCGATAGACGCTTGTCCATAAACAGTCGTCTGCCCAAAGCCACCCGAGCCGGCGTGGCCACGTTGGCTGGCGGAGCGTCCGGCGCGGCGCGCGGGGCGCCGGGATCGTCGAGAAACTCCACGGTGCGTCCCGTGAACGCACAGCCCTTGAACACTTTGCGGACCATTGCCTCGTTCGGCGTCACTCCGGGCCGAAACGTCAGAGTGTAGACGTCCGCGTAGGGAGAAAGCTGGACGGATTGAACCTCTTCGATACGGTTGAGTACGGACCGTACTCGTGATTCGCTGAAGCATCAGGCCTTTGTCCCGCGTAGGCGAATGTGCCACTCGGCAACCGCATCGTGCACGTCGGAGTCCTTCTCCGCGCCCACGGCTGAAAACGAAAAGGGAAACCCCGTGCAAGCCCACATCAGCATTCCCACGCCCAGCAGGGCAGTGGTACAGGTCGAGTTTCGATCCATTTTTTCTCTCCTCACTGTATGTCGTCGGAGGGGAAGAGCATCAACATGCTGGATTCAATATAGCCTAAATCATATCCCCAAATACACCAATATCGAGATGTTTTTTGCCGTTGCCGGCGACCACTACTGCGAAACGGGGCACCTGAGCGATAAGATGGAAGCACGGCAATTCGGCGAGGAACATGGCCCTGGGCGTAGGAGGTGAGAGCTGTGGGAAATGTTTTGCGGACATTCTTGGCATGTGGGCTTGTTTTGAATTCTGTCGTGGCGGTGCGTGCCGCCGAAGACGGTGCCGCGACAGTCCGGTCGGGGGCCCTGTCTTTACACTGGAGCAAGACGGGGCGTGTCGTTGGCATCAACGCTGGCGGTAACGATGTCACCGGGCGCGGTGTGTCGCTCAGCGGCTTTGCGTTGCGAGACTGTGCGGTACACGACACATACGAGCCGCTGTCAGGTAGGGTGACAATGCTCTCGGACGGTGCACGGTTCGAGGGTCAAAATCGTGCAGAGACCCTCGCCGTATCAGCCGATTGCGTGCCTCAAAACGACTGGTTTCTGATTCGGGGAAAAGTACGGAACCTGACCGAACAGGACCATGCCGTCAGTCTTCGGTTTGCCTTGCCGATTTCGTGTGCGGGCTGGAAATGGGCCGCGCGATTGCATCGGAACGAACCACTGCTGGCGGGCAAGAACGTGCACCTGGGAAGGGCAGTGCCGTTGGGAACCGGCCACATGGCACTGCGGCCGGTGGCCGCGATTTCGGACGATTGTCACACTGTTGGGCTTTCCCTGCCGGTCGACTTCATCGGCCAATACGATTTCAGCGTTGACGTAGACCAAGAGGTGTTCTCCCTGGTTTTTGATTTCTCCATGACACGGTATTCGCCTCGCTTCTTCAAGAGCGTGACGTTTGAGTTCTATGTGGACGGAGAAGCGGACGGGTGGGGGCTACGGTCCGTGCTTGACCGCTACTACGCAAATCGCCCGGAATTTTTCGCGCCGCCAACAAGCGATGCCGGAGGTTGGTTTGCCTGGGGCGACATCCTGCGACAGCCGCCGCCGGTTTGTGATTATGGGATGAAGTTTCACGAGCAGCCGGAGTCCGAGGAAGGATACCGGCACGACGAGGCACTCGGCATTCGCGTCTATCCGTATGTCGAGCCGTTCATGTACCAGATGTGCCTAGGCGATCAACCAGCGGACAAGCGACCCACACGCGAGTTCGCACTCGATCGCCTGGAAGAGTGGGCCAAGCCAGAAACGACCGGCCGACTTCCTAGCGGTGGCTTTCGGACCCAGGAAGCACTGCAGAGGATCTGCCAGGCAATTCACCGGCATGGAGTGCGCGACGCGAAAGGGGAGCCGATCATCGGAGCGATTGGTCAGTACAATTGGATCAGCGGCACCAAATGGACGGCCCAGTTTCCGCTGGACTTGACTCCGGGTGTTCCCGATGGTGCGGGCCAGGATCGATTGGCACATGTTCGCACGCGTCTTTTGAACCGACCGTATCTGAGTGGGATCTATCTGGATTCGATGGCGAATCACCTGAGTCGAGTCTACTACCCAAGAGAGAACCTCCAATACTCGTCCTATCCGCCGTTGTTCGACGCTCGAACGTTCGAGCCATGCAGCATGGTTGCGTTTGCCGCTTGGGAATGGGTGGACGCGCTTTGGAAGATGCTGCCGCCCGACAAACGGGAACTGCTGCCAAATCTCTACGGACAAAGTGTCCCGCTTCCGTGGCACCGTTTTGTGGTGATGGGCAAAGAACACTGGATCGAACCGGCCGGGCCGCTCATGCAGCAATACCGAACGATGGGTTACCGCAAGGTCGTCACGCAATTGCCTGCGTACGAAGACCGCGACGAACGTTTCCTGCGTAACCTGATGCTCTTGGGCGTGTTTCCCGGCGGCTACGCGAGACGATCCACCGATCCACCACAAGGGATGCGCGCAACGTATCGCGTTGTCATCCCCCTGCTGCGCCAGTTGCATCGTTTAGGATGGGAACCGATCCCGCACGCGACGTCCACCTCCGGCGCCGTAATCGAACGCTATGGTGTCTCTCCCGGGCCAATCGTCTTTGCCGTTCACAACCCATACGAAGCCGACATCGTACACGTGCGCGTAAACGCCGATGCTCTCGGTTTGCCGCCGGACGCTTTTGTTGTGGATGTCGTAGACGAGAGGCCGGTCGAATACTCCTGCAAGGACGGTTCATTTGTTGCAGACGTTGGCCTCGAAGGCAACAGCACGACGCTCCTGTTGGTGGGCGACAGCCGGGTTTACGCCAAATGGCTGCGAATGCTGGCAGACGACCGCCTGGATGATGTGCGTCTCTGTTTGAAGGAGTACGCTTTGCGGCACAACGTCGGCGCACATCCAGCGTCGCCAGACGCCGCGCTGCTCAACTCCGAGAGTGAACCAACCGAACTCATCGAACTCTCCCAGAGGATTGCTGGCCACGCGCCGACGGAGGTCCGGGCGCGCGAACTGATGGGGTTGGCATCTGAGTGTGTTCAGAACGCGCGGGAACCAAAGAGAAGTCCTTCCCGAAAAGCCGAGATGCCGCAGTCGGACATTGTGCTGCCCTGGAATGAACCGTTCGACAGACTCTCGCCAGACGAGTGGCAACCACCGCAAGTCAATGGAATCCGCGTTGCGGACGGACGGCTTGAGTTGGAGCTACCGCGGGATGCCACCCAGGCGGAAATCCACACGGCGCGATCCTGGCCTTTTGTCCGGCGTGCGCTCATCATCGAGAGCGATTTCAAGTATTCCCATGGTGACCACGACCGATATCTCAGGCTTTCCATGAAGATATCGGGATCACCCGACAGGTCAGGCGAATACCTCTTGGTGCGCATCGACGGCAGCAGCCGACAACTTGCATCGGTCCGCGTCGAGAATCACAACGCTCCCGCCACGAACTGGAAGCATACGCTCTCACCATGGCACCGATTCGAGCCCAATTCAGTCCATCGCCTGCGGCTCCGTCTCGAAAAGGACGCATACCGACTGGAACTAGACGACCAACTCGTCGGCGAAGGCGCGCACGAATGCAGTTTCGGATGGGCGCATATCGTCTTGGGCGTCTATTCCGGCCATCGCGGTCATGGCGATGTATGTTGGTGGGACAACCTGAGAGTCTATCGGACCCAGTAGACAATTATCCTTCTTGTTCTTTGTCGTACGCCGCATCAATCGCGGTTGGCTCAGTGGCCTGCATGAACTCGTCTTCGTTCAACTGGTTGTCTCCGTTGACGTCGAGGCTCTTCCAGCGTTCCCAGAGGGCGGGTGGAACTTCTTCCTCGCTGGCCTGGCCATCCGAGTTGACATCCATGTCCGAAAAGAACTTCCGGTTCTTTGCCAGGGTCTGCTCCCGTAGCCCCACTTCGTGCTCTTCACGATCGACGGAGCCGTTGCCGTCGGCGTCAAACGGGGCGATCGTCTCCCAGTAGTCTTCGCCTGCTTCGTCTGACGTGACCATGCCGTCCTCGTTCTCGTCGTGTTCGGCGAATCTCTCGGCGGGCGACAATCTCGGCGGCGCTGCGACGCGACCGAATGTCCGGACGCCGGGTCGTGCGGGCCGCAACCGAGAGGATGGATACAGCTCGACGGCACGTTCGAACTCGTCGAGTGTAATCGTATCGTCGCGACTGATATCGATTTCGTCGAACAAGGAAGATAAGCCCGCATCCGTCACCTCGCCCGTTTAATCTTGCCGCCGTTGTTTCCGTCCAACCGATTGAACATTATTTGAAGGTAGTACGATTTGCCCTCGTTTCGGTCGACCGCTTCATCACGTTTCAGTTCGGCGGATTCAGAAAGAAAGCGGGCTCGCATTGTGGCCAGACTCAGTTCCTGCTTATCGAGTACATTGTCCGAATTCGTGTCAAACTCGTCGAACAGGGATTCAATGACAAACGGTATGCCGGGCGAGTCTGCTACAGAGCGCTGGAGGTGCAGCTCGGGGGCTTTTCGGGCGAGATCGAACGCCTTGGCGCGATCACGGCGTTCCGCGAGATCCTTCGTTACTTCGTCGGCCGTTGCGCATGTTACGAGTCGCACCCGCTGCATGTCGGCATCCTCGACGGCGATCGTTTTACCGTCCGGCGAAAAGGCAAACGCAGCACCATACGCATCAAGAGAGCCAACTTCGTTACCGGTATCCGCGTCAATTGGGAAGATTGCCCCGTTCGCTTTAGCCGCCACACGACGTCCGTCAGGAGTAAAGGTGAGAGACCAACTGGCGCCGTGGGCTGTCGCATGGAGCCTCTCCTCTTCAACATCCCAGAGCCGAACCGTGAGGTCAAAACTGGTGGACACCAGCCGATTCTTGTCCACCGGTGAAAATGCCACAGCGATGACCTCTTCGGAGTGCCCTTCCAAGGTCGCTCTGTGTTCGCAGGTGTCACGGTCCCACACGCGGACGATTCGGTCCAATCCTCCGGTGGCCAAGGTACGGCTGTCCGGTGAGAATTCACCAGCCAATTCCCCGCGGCGAGCTTGCCGATCCCAAGGAGGCGGAAGAGATTATTTGGAGCCCGAAAGACAAAACCCGCCTGTATCGGATTCAAATCGCGGCGAACCAAACCAAAGATCGCTTCCCGAAGGTGAGTTCTTTTCCCTATACGGAAGGGCCGTGTAAGTTTGGCTGCGGCGCCGGCCTGCTTCACAGCTACATCAGCAACACGGGCGACCTCTGGCCGTGTGACTTTATCCCTGTCTCGTTTGGGAATGTTGTGGACGAGGACCTCGAGGAGGTCTACGGTCGCATGATGAAAACCGCCGGGATTCCCAAACAAAGCTGCATGGCGAAAGCGGTTGCAGGACGACTTGATGGCAGAGAACTCCCGTTACGTGCCGAGGATCATCCGGACCTCTGTCAGGCCTGCCAGTCGCGATCGTATCCGAGGTTCTACAAGGACCTGCAGGCACCGTAGCTGAAGGCACCTCACCGTGGTGCCCACTTGAGCCACGAGGCGACATCGGCTACCGTCTTTGTCTTCGCACCGTATCCGAAATCGAGGAACGAACGGGAGTACGTATGTCCAGCCTACCAGAGGGTTACGAACCGACTCTAGACGTCCGTCAGCGCGAGACGGCGATCAAAGATGTCAAGGACTTCTTTGAACGAGAGCTGGCTGCGGCCCTGGGGCTTTGTCGAGTGACCGCTCCGTTGTTCGTCCGTAGCGGTACAGGGCTCAACGACGATCTGAACGGCGTCGAGCAACCGGTCCGATTCTCTGTGAAGGAAGATGGGAACGCCCTGGTAGAAATCGTCCAGTCGCTTGCCAAATGGAAGCGGATGGCACTGGCGCAATACGGCTTCGAGGTGGGCGAGGGGCTTTACACCGATATGAATGCCGTTCGTCCCGATGAGACGATCGACGAGTTGCACTCGATCTACGTCGACCAATGGGACTGGGAAAAGGTCATTTCGCCCGAACAGCGGAACCTCGAGACGCTTCGCGACACGGTCGAGGCGATCTACGACTGCGTCTGCCGTACCGAGTTCCACCTCGCTTCGCAGTACTCAAGCATCCGACCAGTTCTGCCGGAAGAGATCTTCTTTGTGACCTCCGAGGAACTGTACCAACGGTGGCCTGACATAGACCCGCGCGAGCGCGAAAATCGAATCTGTGCCGAGCATCGGGCCGTGTTCGTCATCGGCATCGGCGGGAGCCTTCCCAATGGCGAGATCCACGACGGCCGTGCCCCCGACTACGACGACTGGACCACACCCAACGCTGCCGGCGGCCACGGACTGAACGGCGATATCCTCATTTGGAATCCGGTCTTGAACCGAGCGTTCGAAATCTCGTCGATGGGCATCCGTGTCGATCCAGGGACACTCCGCGAGCAGCTGAAGATTCGCCAACTGGAAGAACGACTCACGCTGGACTTCCACGCCAAGCTGCTCGCCGGCGAGCTACCTCAAACCATGGGCGGCGGCATCGGACAGTCGCGCCTGTGCATGTTCTTCCTCCGCTGTGCCCACGTCGGCGAAGTCGCCTGTGGCGTATGGCCGGACGCCATGCGCGAAGAGTGCCAGAAGTCAAACGTTACTCTGCTGTAGTCACCGTCCAACAACGGGAACCAAAGGCACGGCAACGCCACGGCAATGCATCGCCCGCTGGCATGCCATGCATTGGTGACGTTGCCTTGGTCTACCCAAGCCGTCTGGGAGTATTCTTGCGCTCGCTGCTATCAAAGGTCGTAGACAAGATCGAGCAATTCGTAGCTCTTCTTGTCTTTCACTCTGTCATCGTCGCCGTCTTCATTGTCCAAGTCGGCGAAGAACCAATCGCGGCCCTTTTCGCCCCGGAGCGTATCGCGGGCACCGTCGTCGTACACGGTTGTTGCTGGATCGGCGGGATCACCAGCAATCAGGTAGTACGCGCCGTTGCTACCGGAGCCACCGGTCGTTCCGTTTAGATTGGCCACCCGATCGCTGTAACTCCGATTCGAGGACCATTCGGCCATAATCGCGTCCAACGCAGCGAGATCACCGTCGTGATCGGTGACGCCGCCGATCACGATGTCGTCATCTTTATCGCCACGTACGTTGTCAATGCCCAAGCCGCCGATCAGCAAGTCACGGCCCTTTTCGCCGTCTAGCGTGTCGTTGCCGGCACCGCCCAACAGCGTATCGTTGCCGTAGTCCGGGCCACCGTCTGATCCACCATCGCTCCCGCCCTCGCTTCCACCGGGCGAGTCGCCCTTGAGGTGATCGTTGCCCGCGCCGCCGTCCAGCAGGTCGTCCCCGCGGCCGCCCCACAACTTGTCGTTGCCGGCGTCGCCGAAGATCCGGTCGTGGCCGTTTCCACCCTTGAGGTCGTCGTTGCCGTCGCCGCCGAAGATCTGATCGTTGCCGCTGCCGCCGGTCAGCTTGTCCTTGCCGCCGCCGCCGTCGATCTCCGCGTTCACGTCTATCTGGTGATGGATCTTGGCCACGTCGTCACCGCCGCAGAGGAGGACCAGGATGCTTTCGACATCCCCTGCCGGTACCGCGAAATGGATGTTGTGGTCGGCGCCACCGTCCGAGCCGCAGTCGGAACCACCATCACTGTCGCAGTCGGAGCCACCGTCCGAACCGTGGACGTTCAAGTGGGCATGGACTCGGATCATAGGCGTACGGCTACCGTGATCGCCGCCACCATCAGACCCGCCATCGCTGCCACCGTCCGAGCCTCCGTCGCTGCTACCATCGGAACCGCCACGTGAGTAGTACAGCTTGACGTCAACAATGTCGCGTCCTTCCGTCCCGATGATCTGAAGCTGATCTCCGTTCATGCCCACCCCAGCGATCACCATGGTGGCGGTCTCGGTGGCGGTACCCGTATCGTCGTCGACCAACGTCAGCGTGACGGTGAAGACGCCTCCGTTGGCGTATACATGGCTGGCTGATATGCTCCCCGATCCGCCAGTCTCCACAACGTCGGCAGGGCTCGTCGTGGCGTCACCCCAGTCGATCGTCGCCGTGTGCGTGTCCAGAGTACCGGCATCGGTGAAGGTGGCCTCGACCGTGACTTCCTCGCCGTGAGCAGCGTTGCCGCAGGACGAAGAACTGCTTTGGATGTCCGTGAGCACTGGGGCCACGTTGTCGACCGTGATATTCACAGTGGCGCTACCCGTGCCGCTATCGTCGTCCGTGACCGTGGCTGTAATCGTGTATACATCGGACAACGTACCCGTCGGGTTGTCATCCAGGTACTGATGCGTGGCTGTGAACGTGGCACCGCCGGCATCCTGAATCACCGTGGCCGTCGAGCTTCCTTCGCCATGCCCCCAGTCGATTTCCACCGAGTGTGTATCCAGGGTGCCAACATCCGTGATCGCGCCGAAGACGGTTACCGAACCGTCCTCGTTGATCACTGACGAGTCCACGCTGATCCCCGTTATTACTGGGGCCACGTTCACGACCGTCGTGGCCGTATCGGCCGTGTCTATACCCGTATCGTCGTCCGTCAACGTCACGCCGATTGTGTACACGTCGCTGGATGTGCGGGTCGGGTTGTCGTCCAAGTACTGGTGGGTGAACTCGAACGCACCTCCGCTGACCGGCACCGTCTCCGGTGCCCCCTCGCCCCAGTCGATCGTCAGCGTATGCGTATCCTGTGTGCCCACATCGCTGTACGTACCCATCAGGTGAACCACGCCGTTCTCATTCACGGACGTGGCCGCCAATGTATCGATCACCGGATCGGCGTTCGAGATCGTCGTGCTCGTGCTGCCGGTGTCCGTGCCTGTGTCGTCGTCGGTCAACGTCACGTTGATCGCATATACGTCAAGCGGCGTATTTGTGGGGTTGTCATCCACGTACAGGTGCGTGATGTCAAACATACCGCCGCTGACCGCCACCGTCTCTGGCAATCCCTCGCCCCAATCGACCGTCAACTCGTGCGTGTCCTGCGTGCCCACATCGCTGTATGTGCCCGTCAGGTGAACTACGCCGTTTTCGTCCGTCGACGTGGCCGCAAGAGTGTCGATCACTGGATCCACATTCGTGATGGTCGTGGTCGTGCTGTCGGTGTCCGAGCCCGTGTCGTCATCAGTCAGCGTCACACCGATCGTGTACACGTCGCTGGGCGTCCCGGTGGGGTTGTCATCCACGTACAGGTGCGTGATGTCAAACATGCCGCCGCTGACCGCCACCGTCTCTGGCAATCCCTCGCCCCAATCGATCGTCAACTCGTGCGTGTCCTGCGTGCCCACATCGCTGTATGTGCCCGTCAGGTGAACTACGCCGTTTTCGTCCGTCGACGTGGCCGCGAGGCCGTCGATCACCGGATCCACGTTAGTGATCGTCGTGGACGTGCTGCCGGTGTCCGTGCCCGTGTCGTCATCGGTCAGCGTCACACCGATCGTGTACACGTCGCTGGACGTCCTGGTGGGGTTGTCGTCCAGGTACTGGTGCGTGATGTCGAACGAACCACCTGCGACCGGCACAGTCTGAGGCGAACCTTCGCCCCAGTCGATCGTCAGCGTGTGCGTGTCCTGGGTACCCGCGTCGCTGTACGTACCCGTCAGGTAAACCACGCCGTTCTCGTTCACGGACGTCGCCGTCAGTGTATCGATTACCGGAGCAGCATTCGAGATCGTCGTGCTCGTGCTGTCAGTGTCCGCACCCGCGTCGTCGTCGGTTAGTGTGACGCCGATCGTGTACACGTCGTTGGACGTGCCTGTCGGGTTATCGTCCAGGTACTGGTGCGTGATGTCGAACGAACCACCAGCGACTGAGACCGTCTCGGGCGCTCCTTCGCCCCAGTCGACCGTCAACTCGTGCGTATCCTGCGTGCCCACGTCGCTGTACGTGCCTGTCAGGTGCACAACGCCGTTTTCGTCCACCACCGGCGTGATCGCGAGGCTCTCGATTATTGGATCGACGTTGTTCACCGTGATATCCACGTTGTCGCTGCCCGTGCCGCCATCGTCATCCGTGACCGTGGCCGTGATCGTGTATATGTCAGACGGTGTGCCCGAGGGATTGTCGTCCACGTACTGGTGTGTGGCGGTGTACCTGATGTGGCAACGGTCCGTGTAGACCGTGGCCGCCGAACTCACCTCGCCATACCCCCAGTCGATCATGACCGAATGTGTATCCTGCGTGCCCACATCCGCGATCGTACCGGAGACGGTTACCGAGCCGTCCTCGTTGATCACCGTCGAGTCCACACCGATACTAGCGATCACCGGATCAACATTGTTCACGGTGATGCTTGCGCTGATAGTCCCTTGTCCCCCGTCATCGTCGGTCACAGTGGTCGTGATTACGTAAGGATCGGATAGGGTGCCCGTTGGATTGTCGTCCACGTATTGGTGCGTGGCGGTGAACGTGGCGCTGCCGCTGCCCTGGGTAACGGTGGCCTCGGAAGTTCCTTCGCTGCCGCCCCAATCGATCGTCACCGAATGCGTATCCAACGTACCCACGTCCGATATCGTCCCGGTCACCGTCAGCGACCCGTCCTCGTTGATCACCGCCGCATCCACGCTGATCGTGTCGATCACCGGGTTCACGTTGGTGACCGTTACGGTTGTATGCGCTGTGACGCTACCTCCGTCGTCATCGGTCACGGTGGCGATGATCGAGTAGCTGTCGGCCACGTTGTCGTCCAGATACTGATGGGTCTCGTTAAAGCTTGTCGTGCCGGCGGGATAGCTGAAACTCTGGGTCGGTGTCCCATCACCCCAGTCCACTACCAGGGTGAACGTGTCCAGCGTGCCCGGATCGGCGATCGTCCCGGTCAGCGTGCTCACACCATTCTCGCTGGTCGCCGTGGCAGACAGATCCGACAGGATCGGAGCCACATTGCTGACCGTCACCGCGGTGCCTGCCATACCGCTATCACCATCGTCGTCCGTGACCGTCAGGCTGATGGCGTAACTGTCCGCCAGGTTGTCATCTAAGTACTGATGCGTCTCGGAGAAGGTGGTCATCCCAGCAGGATAGCTGAACGTCTCGGCCAGCGTGCCATCGCCCCAATCGACTGTCAAAGTGAAGGCGTCCAACGAGCCCGGATCGTTGATCTTTCCGGTCAACATACTGACACCATTCTCATTCACCGCCGTGGCCGACACGCACGACAGACCGGGAGCCACGTTGGCCACGGTCACCGTCGTGCCCAACGTGTCACTGCCGCCATCGTCGTCGGTGACCGTCACGCTAATGGGATAGCTGTCCATCGGGTTGTCGTCCAGGTACTGGTGCGTCTCGGCAAAGGTTGTCGTCCCTGCGGGATAGCTGATCATTTGGATGGGCGTTCCGTCACCCCAATTCACCTGCAACGTGAACGTGTCCAGGCTGCCTGGATCGGTGATCATCCCGCTCAGCGTACTCACACCGTTTTCCTGCACGGCCGTGGCTGACAGGTCGGTGAGAGCCGGCGCCACATTACTGACCGTCACCAGTGTACCGGACGTGTCGCCATCGCCGTCGTCATCGGTTACCGTCACACTGATTGGGTAGCCGTCTGCGGCATTATCGTCCAAGTACTGGTGCGTCAGGCTGAACGCTGTTGTTCTTGCCGGATAGTTGAAACTCTGAACCTGCGTGCCATCGCCCCAGTCCACTTGCACGACGAATGTGTCCAGTCCACCGGGATCGGAAATTGTCCCGCTCAGACTACTCACTCCGTTTTCGGTCACCGCCGTGGCCGACAGCCCCGAGAGAACCGGCGCCACATTGCTGACCGTCACCATTGTGCTGCCCAGTGCACTGCCGCCATCGTCGTCGGTAACAGTGACAATGATGGAGTAACTGTCTGTGGCATTGTCGTCGAGGTACTGGTGCGTCTCGGAGAAACCTGTCGTCCCGGCGGAATAGTCGAAACTCTGCAGCGGGCTACCGTCACCCCAGTCGATCTGCAAAGTCAACGTGTCCAGCGTGCTCGGATCGGCGATCGTCCCGCTCAGCGTGCTCACACCATTCTCGGTCGTCGCCGTGGCGGACAGAGCAGACAGAACCGGCGCCACATTGCTGACCGTCACCACCGTGCCGGCTGTGCTGCTATCGCCATCGTCGTCGGTGACCGTCACGCTGACGGGGTAGCTGTCCGCAGCGTTATCATCCGAGTATTGATGTGTCTCAGCGAAACTGGTCGTCCCCGCGGGATAGCTGAATGTTTGCATCCCGCTGCCATCACCCCAGTCGACCTGAACGGTGAACGCGTCCAGAGTACCTGGGTCCGTGATCGTTCCGCTCAACGTGCTCGTACCATTCTCGACCGTCGCCGTAGCGGACAAGCCCAGGATGCTTGGCGCGACATTGATGACGGACACCACCGCGCCGGCCGTGGCGCTGCCGCCGTCGTCGTCGGTGATCGTCACGGCAATCGCGTAGTTATCTGTCGCGTTGTCGTCCAAGTACTGGTGTGTCTCGGCAAAGCTCGTCGTCCCAGCAGGATAGTTGAACGACTGAAGCGGCGTGCCATCGCCCCAATCTACCTGCAGCGTGAACGTGTCCAACACACCCGGATCGGCGATCATCCCGGTCAGCGTACTGATCCCGTTCTCGCTGATCGTCGTAGCGGCCAGACTGGAAAGCTGTGGTGCGACGTTCGTGACGGTGACTAAGAGTGTGTCGCTGGTGGAGTCCCCGTTATCATCAGTCACCGTTACCATCACCGTGTAAGTGCCGTCGTCGGCGTACACGTGTGTCCCGAAAGCCGCTGTCCCATCCATGCCAGTTGTCGACCCCGACGGACCAAACGGAGTCTCGCTCACCAGACCCGCCTCAGTGGCGGTTCCGTCGCCCCAGTTGATCGTGGCCGTGTGAGTATCCAGCGTGCCTAGGTCGTTGAATGTTGACGGAGCAAGGCTCAGAACCTCACCCTCGTCTACCGTACGATCGATGCCCGCGTCGACCGTTGGGGCCGAATTGCCGACCGTCACGGTGAACGAAACCGTATCTGGGAGGCCGGTTTCCGGGATGCTGGTCGGGTCGTTGTTCAAGTAGACACCAGACTCGCCGTAGACGCCGTCGTTATCGAAATCGAAGATCGCCGGTAGGCCCGCGTTGCCGTCATTATCCCAGACCTTAACTGTGACCGTGTAGACGCCATCGTCAGCATAAACGTGGCTGTCGTCGATCGTACCGATCGAAGGCGAACTGTTCAGACCGTTCTCGTCCCCCGCAAAACCGTTGTCGATGCTCGTGGGCGTGAGGCCGGTGAAACTGAAGCCGTCACCCCAATCGATGTCGTAGGTGAAATCTTCGACGGTTCCAGCCAGGGTATCTGAAAAGCCCGGATCGACGAACTCGATCGTCTCCATATGGAACACGGTACCTTCCGTCGCGAACTGATCAATTGGATCCACTGCTGGAGGTGCGTTTAAGATCTCCAATTCGTACGTCCGTTCAACAAAGTCCACGCCTGCGACACCGTTCACGAAATTACCACTCATGTCGTCGTCTGCCAGACGCACGGTGACCATGTAAAGGCCGTCGTTGGAGTAGTAGTGATAGTCGCTGAACGTGCCGGTCGTCTCAAAACCGACACCGCCGTTGGTCACGTCGCCAGCGTCTACCGGCCCGGTCGCGACGTAGGCAGTGCCATCATCCCAGTCGATCGAAAAAGTGAACGACTCTTCAGCGCCCACTGCCGCGTCAGTAAAGCCAGGATCGCTGAAGGCAAACTCGACTGTCGTGAATCTTCCTTCCTGGTGAATATCATCTACAAAAACTGGCGGCGAATCCGACAACGTCGGGGCCACGTTCTCGACCGTGACTGTCAAGGTGTCGCTTACCGGCGTCCCGTCATCGTCTTGCACGGTTAGCGTCACCATATAGATCCCGTCGTCGTCAAACGTGTGCGATGGAGTCAGGGTGCCACTCACGCTCGGAGTTCCATCGCCAAAACTCCATGTGATCGAGTGAGTATCGAGGCTCCCTGGATCGGTGAATGCACCGTAGAAATCAACCAACTCGCCTTCGTCGACCAGTAGGTCGATCCCGGCATCGACATCCGGCAGCACGTTATTCACCATCACCGTGGTGTCGTCCGTGTCAACGCCTCCGTCGTCATCAGTTACGATAACGCTGATCGCGTAGGTATCACTTGGCGTGCCGCTGGGATGGTCGTCGAGATATTGATGTGTCTCGCTGAAACTGGCCGTCCCCGCCGGGTACGAGAAAGTCTGCACCGCCGAACCGTCTCCCCAATCCACAGCAACGGTGAACGTGTCCAGCGTCCCCGGATCAGTGAAGGTACCGGCAAGCACACTGGTTCCGTTCTCGTTGACATCTGTGGCAACCAAGCTCTGGACCTGTGGTGCGACATTGGTGACCGTTGCGCTCGTGGTCGCGATGTCGCTGCCCAAGTCGTCGTCTGCAAGGCTGACGGAGATCAGGTAGTTGTCGGCCGGGGTGACGCTGGGATTGTCGTCCAGATACTGATGAGTGATATCGAACGAACCGCCGCTGACCGCAACCGTCTGCGGCGCACCCTCGCCCCAATCGATTGTTAGTTCATGCGTGTCCTGCGTGCCCACATCGCTGTAAGTGCCTGTCAGGTGGACCACGCCGTTTTCGTCCACCGACGTGGCCGAGATGCTGTCAATCAGGGGGACCACGTTCGTGATCGACGTGGTCGTGCTGTCGATTTCCGTGCCCGTATCATCATCGGTCAGGGTCACACCAATCGAGTACGTGTCGCTGGACGTGCCCGTGGGGTTGTCGTCCAGGTACTGGTGCGTCAGCGTGAATGCCTGGCTGCCCGTCGCGCTGGCAGCGAACGAATACTGCTCGATGTTGCTGGGGGAGAGCGGATCGCCCCAGTCAACCGTCAGCGTGAACGTGTCCAGTGTCCCGGGATCGATGATGTCGCCAGTCAGCGTTGCCGTTTCGCCCTCGTCGATCGTCGAAGTGACCGTCATGTTTACCAATTCAGCCGCCACGTTGTTGACCGTCACCACCGCGTTAGCGCTGCCAGTGCCAAGATCATCGTCGCCAACCGTCACGGCGATGTTGTAGTCGTCGCTGGACGTCCCCGTTGGATCGTCGTCCAGGTACTGGTGCGTTTCGCTGAACGTCGTGGTACCGGCTGCGTAGCTGAAGGTCTCCGCGGGCGAACCGTCTCCCCACTCCACCGTAACCGCAAACGTGTCCAGCGCCCCCGGATCGGTGATTACCCCGGTCAGCGTGGCCACGTCGTTCTCGTCAATCGCCGCTACCGGATCCAACGCAAGCGTCGGAGCGACGTTGTTGACCGTCACCGTAAACGTATTGCTAGAGCTGTAGCCGTCGTCGTCGGTTACGGTAATCGTGGCGGCGAAGACACCATCGTCCTCGTAGACGTGGCTACCGGAAACCGATCCGGTCCCACCACCTTCGGTGACCGTTGCCTCGGTGACCGTTCCGTCGCCCCAGTCAACCGTCGCGGTGTGCAGATCATACGGAGACGGATCGGTGAAGGTCGCGGTGGCGTTGACCGTGTCTCCCTCGTTCGCGGCTTGGTCACCGCCCGCGACGACGGTCGGGGCCACGTTGTACACGGTCAGTACGCGCAGTGCGACGGCGTTCCCACCGTCGTCGTCGGTCACCGTCAACGCAATGACGAATTGGTCCACCGGCTCGTCGATCACATCGCGGTCGAAATACTGATGGGTGAACTCAAAGTCCTGCGTCCCAGTCGGGCTGGCCGGCAGCGGGTAAGTCACGGCTCCGCCATCATCGCCCCAGTCGACCACTAGCGAAAACGTATCGCCAATTCCCACGTCGTTCACCGTACCGGTCAGCGTGGCTACGTCGCTTTCGTTGATGGATGTCGTCACCGCCACGTTGGTGAACGTCGGCACAGCGTTGAATACCCAAGTCATGTCAGCCGCGGTATTGGACGTGCCGGTATCGTCGTCGCGCACGGTGATCGTCAAGAAATTGAGATCGACGGGCGTCGTGGACGGATTATCGTCGGGATACTGGTAGTCCAGGATGAAATCGGTCGTGCCGGCCGGCAACTCGTACGTATGGAGCCCCGTGCCGTCGCCGAAGTCGACATCCACGAAGAAGGTATCCAACGTGCCCGGATCGGTGATCGTCCCGGTAACCTGGAAGTTACTGCCCTCGATGGTTGCTCGCGTTACGCCGATACCGCTCAACACCGGATCGACGTTGTTCACCGTGATGTCCACGGTGGCCGTGTCGGTTCCTCCGTCATCGTCTGTGACCGTGGCCATGATCGTGTAGTCGTCGGATGGCGTACCCGTCGGATCATCGTCCAAATACTGGTGCGTGGCCGTGAAGGAAGCAGCGCCGCTGCCCTGCGTGACCGTGGCTGCGGATGTTCCTTCGCTGCCTCCCCAATCGATCTCCACCGAGTGCGTATCCAACGTGCCCACATCCGTGATCGTGCCAGTGACGGTCACCGAGCCGTCCTCGTTGATCACCGCCGAATCGACATTGATCCCTGTGATCGTCGGGTCCACGTTCGTGATCGTCGTGGTCGTGCTGCCCGTTACCGTGCCCGTATCGTCGTCGGTCAGCGTCACACCAATGGTGTACATGTCGCTGGTCGTTCCCGTCGGGTTGTCGTCCAGGTATTGGTGCGTAAAGTCAAACGAGCCGCCTGTGACCGGCACCGTCTCCGGCGAACCCTCGCCCCAGTTGATCGTCAACTCGTGTGTGTCTAAAGTGCCAACATCGTGGTACGTACCCGTCAGGTGTACCACGCCGTTCTCGTCCACCGATGTGGCCGAAAGCGTATCGATCACCGGATCCACGTTGTTGATCAGCACCGTTTCGCTGTCCGTACCTACGCCCGTATCATCGTCGGTCACAACGACGTCGATCGTATAGCCGTCCTGCGAGGTCGCCGTCGGATTGTCATCCAGGTACTGGTGCGTCAACGTAAACGTCTGGCTGCCAGTGGCGCTGGCACCGAAGGTATACGTCTCGGTGTTGTTCGGCGAGAGTGGATCGCCCCAGTCTACGTCGAGCGTGAATGTATCCAGCGTTCCTGGATCGGCAATCGTACCAGTCAACGTAGCAGCGCCGTTCTCGTCGATCGCCATCACAGGATCCAGCGTTACTGTGGGAGCCACGTTGTCCACTTGCACCGTGATCAAGTCGCTTCCTAACCCTGTATCGTCGTCGGTCACTGTGGCGCTGATCGTGTAGGTATCGCCGTCCGTACCCGTTGGGTTATCGTCCAGATACTGATGCTCAATCGAGAATCGCGATAGGCCAGCAGCAGTCATGACGTTGACTTGGCCCTCAAGATTGCCGGAGACAGAAGAGAAGACGAACCTTCTTGTCGTGTAGGCGTTGATGTCCAGATTGAAGGGAAGATCCGCCGAATCGATGGCCTCACTTGAAGTATCAACTAACTGCAATAGGTGTCCACCGTAATAGTCGACGTCGCCAATCGACACCGGGCCGGTGCTGAAACTGATATAGTCTCCAACATACGATCCGTTGTTATTGAGCACACCCAAAGGTGAATATGGAAACGCATATTCCTCCTCGCCAATTCGCAGTAGTCCATCGTAGACATAGTTTTCGATATCTGGATCGTCCGGGTTGGGCTGGTTCACCGAAAAGGTGATTTCCGCACTGAAGGGGGTGCCGTCGGCAATGGTGCCCGCTCCATTGGTCACGGTCCCAGAATACTCCAGGACGACCAATCCCGTTTCCACATGAGGTTGCCAAGTCACGCCGCCGCCGTCGATCCCCGTCTCACCAAGGTTGAAGGTCTGAGCATTGTCCGGAGAAAGCGAATCGCCCCAGTCGACGTCCAGCGTGAACGTATCCAAGGTGCCCGGGTCGGTGATGGTACCGCTCAGCGTTGCGATACCGTCTTCGTCGATTGTCGCCACGGGATCCAACGTCACGGTTGGAGCCACGTTGTTGACCACGACCGTTTCGCTGTCGGTTCCCACGCCTGTATCGTCGTCGGTCACCGTGGCGCTGATCGTGTAGATATCGCTGGCCGTACTCGTTGGATTGTCGTCCAGGTACTGGTGTGTCAGCGTAAACGTCTGACTGCCCGTGGTGCTGGGGCCAAACGTATATGTCTCCGTGTTGTTGGGGCTCAACGGATCGCCCCAGTCGATGTCCAGCGTGAAGGTATCCGCGGATCCCGTTACCGGAATGACATTGTCGATGTGTACACTGGTCCAATTTCTCCAGTGCATAGACACCAAGTCCGTGAAGTCAGGCAACACAACTGTTTCGAAGCCGAACGTGCCGTCCGTTGTGACCGACAAGGTCACTGTTGAACTGTCGCTCTTCGTACCGATGAAAGTAATCGTCCTGTGGGCATTGGCGGGATCGATGTTGGTTTCCGAAAGGTCGAGTGAAAGGAGGTCAAATGGCTGGCCATCGTCGCGAGTCAACTGAGTCGTTCCAGAAGAGTAACGGTTGACCAAGGCAGCCGAGCCAGGATAGGCGGTTGGAGTATTGCTTCCCATGGAGCCCAGCGCCGATGCGTCGCCGCCGACACCGAGAGCGCCCGAGAATCCATGAAATGTGAAGCCATTCGAACTGAACGTATCGAAGGACGGTCCGACCCCGTGGCCGTCATTCCCGATTTCTTCAAAGTCGATTGGCATTGCGGCAACGACGCTGGGATCGCTGATCGTGCCGGTCAGCGTTGCCGTACCGTCCTCGTCGATGGCCACGACTGGATCGAGCGTCACCGTAGGCGCCACGTTGTTAACCTGCACGGTTTCGGTGTCCATGCCCACGCCCGTATCGTCGTCGGTCACCGTGGCGCTGATTGTGTAGAAATCGCTGGCCGTACCCGACGGATTGTCGTCCAGATACTGATGCGTCAATGTGAACGTCTGACTGCCCGTTGCGCTGGCGCCGAAGGTGTACTGTTCGACGTTGCCCGGCGAGAGCGGATCGCCCCAGTCCACGTCCGAGGTAAATGTGTCCAGCGTACCCGGATCGCTGATCGTGCCGGTCAATGTGGCGACGCCGTTCTCGTTGATCGCCACGACCGAATCCAGCACCAACGTCGGGGCCGCGTTGTGGACCGTAACGGTAGTCTGATAGTCGGTGAAACCGTCGTCCTTGTCGAAAACGCGACCGTAGACGGTGTAGCTGCCGTCGTCCTCGAAGGGGAAACTGGCCGCTGCCATCGTTCCCCCAGCGGCGTAGGAATTGGCCAGACCAGCCACTGTGGAGGCAAAGCTGTAGCGGAACCCGGCGGCGATGTCCACGGGCGACGGGTCGATGACGTTGCTAAAGCTGACGGTTGTCGGACTGCCTTCGGTGACCGGTCCGTTGTTAACCAACGTTGCGACGGGGGCGACGTTGGTTACGGCAATCGTAGCCGTGACCGGCGTGACGGGCTCGTTGACGACCTTCCACAGTTCGGTCCCGCTGGAGCCGTTGTTCGCCGCAAAGAAGAGTGTGTTACCGACGGCGGTGAGGTTGGTGGGGAAGGAGTGACTGGTCGGGTTGATGTTCTGCACGAGCACCGTGTCCGCGTCCGTGCCATCTGACTTCCACAACTCGATGTCGTAATTGCTGGTGCTGCGGCCTTGGAAAAACAAGGTGCCGCCGACGTCGGTCAATCCTCCGCTGATCTGGTAGACGTCGTTGGAGACCTGAGTCGTGCCGGCAGTGGTGCCGTCGGTGCGGTACAATCGGCCATCGCCGACGAAGTAAACCGCACCGCCAGAGAGAACGAAGGACGAAGCGCCACCACGAATGGCCGTCAGCTTCACCGTTCCCGAAGCCGTACCATCAGTGCGGTACACACCGCGCATCTGATAGCCGCTGACTCCATCGTCCGCCGAGAAGTAACCCGCTCCGCCCAGCCAGGTAACCGCCGATGGATTCGCCCCCAGCGTCGCCGCATTCACGTCCTTGACGAGGACGGTACCTGCAGCCGTGCCGTCGGACTTCCATAACTCAGTACCGCCAGAGCCGTTGTTGGCCGCAAAGAAGAGCGTACTACCGACGGCGGCGAGGTTGGTGGGGAAGGAGTGACTGGTCGGGTTGATGTTGTGCACCAGTATCGTGCCCGCGTCCGTGCCATCTGACTTCCACAACTCGATGTCGTAATTGCTGGTGCTGCGGCCCTGGAAGAACAAGGTGCCGCCGACGTCGGTTAATCCTCCGCTGATCTGGTACACGTCGTCGGAGACCTGAGTCGTACCGGCAGCGGTACCATCCGTGCGGTACAATCGGCCATCGCCCACGAAGCAGACCGTACCGCCAGAGAGTACGAAGGACGAAGCGCCACCACGAATGGCCGTCAGCTTCACCGTTCCCGCAGCCGTGCCATCAGTTCGGTAAACGCCGCGCATCTGATAGCCGCTGACTCCATCGTCTGCCGAGAAGTAACCCGCTCCGCCCAGCCAAGTGACGACTGTAGGGTTCGAATCAGCCGGACCTACGAAGATGTCCGTGACGGCGTATGTTCCGACGGCAGTACCATCGGAACGCCACAATTCGGTACCGATGCTGTTGTCGTTGGCGGTAAAGTAGAGTACGCCGTCTCCGGCACGCAGATTGGCCACGTTCGAGGAGGTGGTCCCCGGGAAGATATCCAGGACCCGTGCCGTGCCGGCCACCGTGCCGTCGGTCTTCCACAGCTCGTCGCCCGCAGCCGCGTCGGTGCCGATGAAGAACACCGTGCCGCCGGCTTCGGTCAGTTGGCAACTGGAGTAGTAGTCCACGGACGCACCCAGCGAGGTCGTGCCGCCCGCCGTGCCGTCGCTCGTGTAGAGTGTACCGTTGTTGCTGAAGTACAGTGCGCCACTGCTGGCCAGGAACAGGTTGCCCATGTTGCCGCCAGCGAAAACCTGGGCCGTACCCCCCTCGGTGCCATCGGTTCGCCACAGTCCGCCGCCCGCCAGCACGTAGGCCATCGCGCCGGAGACTACCGGAGTCGAGGGGTTGGCCGGCATACCGGCCAACACGTGGGTACCGGCCTCGGTGCCGTCGGTGACCCACAGGCGATAGCCGGCACTATCGTTCGCCGAGAACAGCAGCAGGTTGCCTAGTCGCGTCAGGTTGGAGGGGTTTGAATCGGCCGACCCCGGGTTGATATCCTTGACGCGTATCGTCCCGGACGTCGTCCCATCGGTCCGCCACAACTCCCGGCCCCCCGACGCGTCGGCCGCTGTGAAGTAGCGAATGCTGCCCACCTCGACAACCGCCGAGGGGTCCGAGCCGGACGAGATGACATTGAGGTCGGTCAAGAGGTAGGTGCCGGCGGCAGTGCCATCGGAACGCCACAGTTCGGTACCGGTATTGTTGTCGTTGGCAGTGAAGTAGAGTACGCCGTCTCCGGCGCGGAGATTGGCCACGCCCGAAGAGCTGGCGCCCGGGAAGATATCCAGGACCCGTGCTGTGCCGGCCACCGTGCCGTCGGTCTTCCACAGCTCGTCGCCCGCAGCCGCGTCGGTGCCGATGAAGAACACCGTGCCGCCGGCTTCGGTCAGTTGGCAACTGGAGTAGTAGTCCACGGACGCACCCAGCGAGGTCGTGCCGCCCGCCGTGCCGTCGCTCGTGTAGAGTGTACCGTTGTTGCTGAAGTACAGTGCGCCACTGCTGGCCAGGAACAGGTTGCCCATGTTGCCGCCAGCGAAAACCTGGGCCGTACCCCCCTCGGTGCCATCGGTTCGCCACAGTCCGCCGCCCGCCAGCACGTAGGCCATCGCGCCGGAGACTACCGGAGTCGAGGGGTCGGGTGCACCAAAGTTGCTATAGCGTAAATATTCCGATCGTTCGGGTTTTG
>CAZUAH010000061.1:0-42019 GCA_964617665.1 uncultured Pirellulaceae bacterium | reverse complement strand
AAATCATCTCGCGCAACGTGGTCCCCATCGGGACTTCGACCAATCCGGTATGCTCGACCTGCCCAACCAGGGCGAAGGTCTTCGTGCCTTTGCTCTTTTCTGTGCCATGTTCGGCAAACCAATCGGCCCCGTGCTGGAGAATCGTGGCAACGCACGCCAGGCTTTCGACGTTGTTAATGATGGTTGGCTTCTGCCAAAGCCCAGAGATGGCAGGAAATGGCGGCCGAGGACGAGGCATACCGCGTTCCCCTTCGACCGACGCGATCAGCGCGGTCTCTTCGCCGCAGACGAATGCTCCTGCGCCTTCCTTAACCTTGATCTGGAAATCAAACCCAGAGCCCTGGATGTTCTCGCCCAGCAGGCCATACCCTTTCGCCTGTTTTAGACCCAGATCCAATCTCTCCAAGGCCAATGGATATTCGGCCCGGCAATAGATGTAAGCTTTGCTTGCCCCGATTGCATATCCGGCGATGAGCATACCTTCCAGCAACGCGTGCGGATCGCCCTCCAGGAGCGAACGATTCATGAACGCTCCGGGATCACCCTCATCGGCGTTACAGATCAGATACTTCTGTTCGCCTGGGGCGTCGCGACAGAATTGCCATTTCCTCCAGGTGGGAAACCCCGCGCCGCCGCGACCACGCAGGCCCGAGCCCTTTACTTCCTCGATCACTTGGTCAGGGCTCATTGCCAACGCTCTGGTCAATCCGGTGTAACCGCCATTTGCCAGATAGTGATCGATGCTCGACGGATCGATGAAGCCACAATTCTTGAGCGTTCGCCGGACTTGAGGCTTGAAAACGGGAGTTTCAAACAGCGGCTGGATCCCGTCGATATTCCCTTCGCCGAAAGTGCCGAGCGCGTAGTCCGCCAGCGGGTCATCGCCAACGAGGTAGGCATCGGCGATCTCCGCCGCTCGCTTTGGCGTGACCTCGCGATAGAATACCCCCGGCTGCGACGGTTTGATCACGCAGACGATCGGTTCGGCATAGCACAGACCGATACAGCCCACCTCGATGATATCGCAGTCTACGCCGTGCTCCTGCAGTTTCTGTTCGAAGGCTTCGCGAGCTTCCATGGCCCCGGCCGAGCGGCCGCAGGTTGCCGTGCCCACGAGGATTCGCGGTTTGGAACTCGCCTGCAGCGCGTCCCACCGTTCGGTCGCTTGCTGCCGAAGTTGATCAAGACTCACCGTCATCTTTGTCCGCCTTTCCATTGCCCGCCTTTTTGAACAACTTGGCTACTTTCTTGGGCGTCAACTTGGCTTCGACTTTCTTGTTCGACATGATGCAAGGAGACAATCCACAGGCCCCGATGCACGCGACGGTCTCAAGCGTGTATTCGAGATCTTCGCTGGTCTCTCCCTCCTTGATTCCCAATTGGCCCTCAAGGGCTTCCAGGATCCGGGTCGCCCCGCGCACGTGGCATGCCGTTCCGCGGCAAACCATGATGTGGTTCCTGCCTATGGGAGTGAACCGGAACTGGGCATAGAAGGTCGCAACGGCATACACGGCGCTTTCCGGAACGCCCGCGAACTTGGCGATTGCGAACATCGCACCTTCGGGCAGGTATCCGGCCTTCTCTTGAACGCGCTGAAGAATTGGAATCAACTCGTCTCGCCGACCTTCAAAAGACGACAAGACTTCATCCAAGCACTCACATTCTGTCATGGCATTTTCCCGGCTGGCGTGTTGCGGCGGAGCCGATCGACAAGTCACCACAGGTGGGACAAGCGGGCAGGAAGATAATAGGCACGATAGCGGAATGTGCAAAATCCCAGTAGCTGAATCTCTACGAATTCAGCTACTGGCGGAATCTTCTGTCCGGCTGCCCGGGCGCGCGTGTCGCGCGCCCAGAATGTGGAAATGACTCACCACAATATGATGTGTTGGTGAGTTTCCTGCAATACAGTCCGCCGTGAGGATCTTAGCCGTAGGGGTACATTCCCTTCTGTATCTCACCCAGGCGGTCTAGCAGCAGGTTGTGCTTCTTCTCGTCCTCCATCAAGTACTCCAGGAGGTAGGACTGAATCAGCATGCTCTTGGCGCCACCGATTGACTTGAGTGCCTCGTCGGCCAATTCCAGTGTCTTCTTCTCGAGTTTGATGTGGTCCTCGATCATTCCCCATACAGCGCTGACTTCATCCGGCGTCAGGCTGACGGCCTTACTCTCCAGGCTATCGGCAATGAAGCCCTGCACACGGTAGTGCATGTGCGAATCGCGCTGAATGATCTCCATGACCAGACGGACGATGGGGTTTTCCGTTTCTTCCATGACCCGTCCGGTCGACGCAATCGACGAGATTTCGACCTTCCGCCACGCCTTCATATTCGCGACCAAATCCTGCTGGACTTGCTTGCGCGATTTGGTGGCCTTCTTTTTCTTCGTTGCCTTCTTCTTTGCCTTCGCCATGGCGGCTCCTCCAATGATCTGTTAAGTGGTTTACTAGTGGCCAGGTGCCAATCGACGTCTGATCGACATTCTCTGATGTTTTGCCAAAAACCGCAAGGACGGGGATGGCTGATATCGACATATCAGTGGCAGCGTAAACCGAAGAAAGAGTCGGTCCGGCCTACGCCACAGCCGCCAAATCGAACTTGGCACGGCTTCAGCCTGAGTCGCTGTTCGCTGACTTCTGGTGCATACGGAGGATAACCCGAAATGTTGCACCCTCTCCCGGCTTCGAGTCCACTCGGATCTCGCCGTCGTATCGTTTGACGATGCCATAGCAGATGGACAGTCCGAGTCCCGTCCCGTGGCCCGGGGCCTTCGTACTGACGAACGGGTCGAAAAGGCAATCCCGTACCGCTTCGTCGATACCCGGTCCGTCGTCGCGGATCGCCAGAACCACCTTCCCGTCTTCCGGTACCGCTGTGATCCAGGTGTTCCCGTATCCGCGATCAGTCATAGCCTGAACCGAATTGGTAATCAAGTTGATGAGGATCTCCTCCAGTTGAACTTCCTCGATCCGCACCTTAGGAATGCCCGCCTCGTAATCCCGGTGGATCCGCACGTTCGCCATGCGTGCTTCTTTTTCCAGGAAGGGTAGAATTTCCTCCAACGCCGCATTGACGTCCGCCACCTCGACGCGTGCTTCGCTCTTCCGAGCGAAACCAAGCAGTCGGTGAGTGATACTACTGCAGCGGTTCACCTGGGCCGTGATTGTGTTGAGACCCTCGCGGATTTCCTGATCCAGTTTCTCACGATCCACCTCGACGAGTCCACTGAACAGATCGTCCAGATAGCCGGCTATCTCGGCGATTGCCGCGAGTGGATTGTTGATCTCGTGAGCCACGCCGGCGGCCAAACGCCCCACGGCCGCCAGACGCTCGGATTGAATCACCTGATTCATCAAAGCCTTGCGGTGGGAAATATCCCTGCTGACTTCGACGGTGCCCATTGGCTCGCCGTCCTTGTCGAAAAGCCGGGACAGAGTCATCGAGACAGGGACTTCCGTACCGTCCTTGCGAACCAACACGCCTTCATGGTCTTCGACGGTGCTGCCTTTACGGACGGGCCGCACCAGAGGTTCTCGTTCTTCGGGTGAACGATACAGCATGGCGGCTGGCTTTCCGATCACCTCGGCGGCCCTGTACCCAAGCGAAGCCTCCGCCCCGCGATTGAAGGACACTATCCGCCCATGGAGGTCGGTCGTGACGATGATCACAAAGGAACTGTCAAGAATGTTCTGCAGGTATTCCCGCGTGCGTTCGAGTTCGTGTTCTGCCCTTCTGCGTGCCGTTTCATCTCGCCACAGCCCCACGATGGCTGTCACCTTTTCGTCGGCGTCGATCACGGGATATTTTGTTGTGGTCAGAAACACCTTCTTGCCACCGAGTTGCGCTGCAGACTCGTTACTGAACTGCTTTCGCTTGCGCACGACTTCGCGGTCTCCCGCTCGCAAGATCGCCGCAGTCTCCTTTGGCATGATCTCCCGGTCGGTCCTCCCGATGATTTCGTTTTTTGGCAGGCCCAAGAGTTCACATGTGGCTGGATTGGCCTCGACGTATTGTCCCTGCCGGTTCTTCACGTAGGTTGCCAGCGGCGCCATCTCCAAGAACTGCTGAACGCGCACCTCCGTCGCTTTGAGTTCTTCCTCCAGAAGGATACGGTGGGTGATGTCGCGGGTCATCTCGATCATGCCCGTGAGATTCCCCTCCAAATCCATCAGAGGTGCCCCAACGATTGCCGTGTAGTGTGGATTACCCTCTTCATCGAAGTGCTTGCGCACAAGGCTTTTCTTTTCCTTCGTGCGAACCACATCGTGGAAGGGGCAGTTCTCAAGAGCCACCTGGCAGTCGCCGCGCACCGGCTGTTCTACGTCGTAGCAGCAGTGACCACGGATCTGTTCGATGGACACGTTATTGTTCTTCAAGAAAGACGCATTGGCCTGCTGGATGACCATGTCCGTGTCGACGACGACCACTTCGTCAGGAATCGAATCGAAGATTTGGGTGATCCAATCCCGTTCGGCCTGCACGCGTTCGCGCATTACCGTACGCTGCCCGATGATTGCCTCTTCAGCCGTGTGTAACTGCCAGAACAACCGCGCACCGAAATGATCGATCAATCTGACGTTCCGAGGACGCGTACGTTCGACCTCGTCCCGTACTTCGTCGGAGCCGGTCAACTCGATCAGCAGGCCGAGATTGGGAATCTTGTACAGCTCTCGGTAATCTGTTGTGACGAAGTCGATTCCGATTTCGCGTGCATATTGCAGCCCCGGTGCGTCTGTATTGGGGTCGGACACACCCCGGATGGACATGCGGAATCGGCCCAGCGTATCCTCCTGGACCATGCGCAGAATAGCCTCGCAACCGCTTCCCCCACCGATTACGGCTGTGACGACTGGGCGGTCTCCCTTAGAATTCGGGGGCGTGGTGACGGATTCAGACATGCTCATTCTCGCCGTTCACTCGCGCCCTACCATCCTTTCTTGCTGATCACATCGTCAACCTGTTCCGAGGCGCGTTTTTCCACCAGAACGGCTCTCCGTACACCAGCCTCGCGAATGAGTTCCAAGAGGTCGGCAAGACTAGCCGGCTTCTGCAGAAAGTCCATTGCGCCCAGCTTGGTCGCTTCGACGGCCTTCTCGATCGACCCATGCCCCGTCAGCAGGATGATTTGCAGATCCGAGTCGATTTCACGCAACCGTTTCAGGGTTTCGATCCCGTCCATGCCGGGCATGGCAAGATCCAGAACGATGACGTCGAACGCGTGGCGTTCCGCCTTGTCGATAGCTTCCTCGCCGCTATTCGAGGTTTCCACCGTAAGTCCTCGCGCATTCAGCCTCTTTCCAAGGGCGTCGACGAAAGACTCCTCATCATCCACAAGCAAAACTCGATCACATGTCGTCATCAGCGGACCTCCTGACAGCAGGCCGTCAAAATATCATTGCAGATACGCCGTCCCGACAGAGCGGAACCGACCAAAAAGGTATCCGCAATGCCCTACTTCCAGCGATGGGGAAATACCCCCTATGTCACATTCTGAGAATAACGTGTCGCATGGCAAGGGACAAGGGATCTCCCGACTTTCCGTGCCTTGTCAACCCTAACAAATCTTCCGAAATTTACGTCTTCGGATCGATTGACTTATGGTTGCTTCAGATGGGGCCAAGAGACTATCATTATGGTTCCGCGTGGAACCATATGCCCATGCATTGTCGGAAGACGAAACGGATTCGAAGTGTTAGCCGGTGGCAATCGCCCAGCCTCACAGAATAGGTGAAGGGTGCCCTGCAAGATCGAAAGACACAACGGATGATCGACAAGCTTGCGAAAGACATCATGGTTCCTCTTCAGGAATACCCGTGCATACCGGAAACGCTCACGCTGCGCGGGGCCATCATGGAAATGGCCGTCCAAATCGTGAAGGAAGATCACTCATCCCTTCCTCGCGTGGCATTAGTCTTCGATGACAATTTCAGCGACCTCCGCGGAATGCTCCGACGCAGAGATATCATGCGGGGACTTGAACCGACGTTCTTAGGTGCCGGTTCATTGGAATACCCGACGAAGCTGTTTGATGTGGAGATTGATCCGAACCTGTCGGAAGTCTCTCACGACAAGATCGTCGAGGGAATGTGCGGGCGCGCGGAACGCCAGGTAACGGACTACATGAGCCCGATCGAGGCCACAATCGATCACGACGATCACATGATGAAAGCGGTCTGCGAAATGGTAGACCGCAACGTCAGTCTCCTTCCTGTGCTAAAGGACAACAGCGTTGTTGGTGTGGTGCGTTCAGTGGACGTACTGACCGAGATCGCCCTCATTCTTCGTTCTTGAATTCCCCCCTTCCTTCACGCCAGAGGAAAGCTACTACGACGATGAACGACCATAAACGTAAAGACGACGGGCGCAGCGCCCCCGCCTCCGACTCCGACGTTCACCTTGCGAAAGAGACCAAGTGGGTGGACGGCAAGAAGTACTTCTGGATGTTCGTGGGGATTGCACTTTTCTGTCTGGTCTATTTCGGCCCCGACTTCCCCGACGCTGTTGATCCCAAGCAGAAGAGCTTTGATCTCACTCATCAAGGCAAGGCCGCATTAGCCCTGTTCCTGTTGGCCGCGACGTGGTGGGTGTTCGAAGTGGTGCCGATCGGCGTAACCAGTATCACGATCGGCGCGCTGCAGGTACTGTTCCTGATTAGGCCTGCTAAGACGGTAGTCGATATAGGCAGTCGCGCGGTGGAGAAAAAAGATGTCGTGACGGCTCCGGTACTGGAACAATTGTCGACCGCCAAGGTGGCATTCGGCGATTTCATGGATCCGTCGGTATGGTTCATCCTGGCTTCGATCACTTTCGGTATGGTCTTCTCGAAGACGGGGCTGACCAAACGAATGGCGTACAAGATGTTGGTCGTGGTGGGCGAACGGACCAGCATGATTTACCTGGGTTGTTTTGTCATCACCGCCGGCCTGACGTTGATCATGGCACACACCGCCGTGGCAGCTACCATCTACCCGCTGCTGATGACCATTTACGCCCTCTACACGGACGAAGAGAAACCGACGAAGTTCGGCAAAGGTCTGTTCATTGGGATGGCGTTTGTTGCTGGGGCCGGTAGTATCATCACTTTGCTCGGTGCGGCGCGTGGCGCGGTCGCCATCGGGTTCTACAGAGGGATTGTCCCCGACGGAGACATCTCGTTCTTCGAACTGACGTGGTACATGTGGCCCGTGGGCGTCATCATGACGATCCTGTTGTGGGTCTATTGCCTTGTCGTGTTCAAGCCGGAGAAGGCGACGATTCCGGGATTGAGGGAACGGGCCAAGGGGCTGTATGCAAAGCTTGGACCGATTTCGAGAACCGAAATCCTGGCGCTGGTTATCATCTTGGGCGCCATCGCCGTGATGAGTTCGCGACAATTCCTGCCCGAGGAGATACAGAAGTACCTGCACAAGAGCGCCGTGATTCTCTCGGCAACGATCCTGTTCTTTGTGTGCAGAATCCTCACGCTCGAGGATCTCGAGAAGATCCCCTGGAACATCATCTTGTTGTTCGGCGGGGCAATGAGCATCGGATTCTGCCTGTGGGAAACGGGTGCCGCCGAATGGTTGGCTATCCAGTGGCTCGGTTTCTTCGAGGGCGCTCCCGCTCTGGTGTTCATCATGGGAGTCGCGTTCTTCGTGTTGATCATGACGAATCTGATCATGAACGTTGCGGCTATTGCGATTTCTCTGCCCGTGGCTCTGGTTCTTGCCCCCTATCTCGACGTAGCTCCGGAGGTCATCCTGTACTGCTCGTTGGTTACCGCTGGGATGCCGTTCCTGTTTCTCGTCGGCGCGGCGCCCAACGCCATTGCCTACGAGAGCAAGCAATTCACTTCGGGCGAGTTCTTCATGTACGGGATCCCCGCCAGTATCCTGTTGATGATCGTACTGACGTTTGTCGTGTGGCTGCTTTGGCCACTGATGGGGATGCCTATTACCGTCTAACGGCACGAATACCAGCTATGCGCTCGTCCAAACATGAGGTTTTGCAGGCGATCTGCCCAATGGTCTGTTCAAATGCACGAATAGTGGAGAGGCCGCGACATAAGGAAAATTCCTGTCGACAAATCTGGCACTTTGTGCCAACCTAGACACGTATCGTGAGCACTCCCCCCTTGGCGGCGATACAACTGCCACCCTCTGGAAGCGACTGAGTTGCACATTTCGGGAGCGACAGAATGGCTGGACTAGACATCCAACGACGGGTCAAATACCAGGAAGAACTGGATTTGGACTTCCCGGACGAAGTGGCCAAGATGCCCGGTGCGGCAGACTTGAACCGGTGCATCCAGTGCGGCACTTGCAGCGCCACCTGCCCCGTGAGCGTCTACATGGATCTCACGCCGCGACGCGTGGTCGCCATGACGCGAGCTGGATTCAAGAAGGAAGTGCTGGAAAGCAATACGATTTGGCTGTGCGCTTCCTGTTACTCGTGTACCGTGGAATGCCCAAAAGGCATCAAGATCACGGACATCATGTATGCCCTTAAGCGGCGGGCTATCGCCGAAGGCGTATACCCGAAACACTTCCCAACCCCCGTGTTGGCCAAAGAGTTCTTCAGCAAGGTCCGCCAGACCGGTCGCAGCAACGAAGGTCAGATTGCGACTGCGATGATTCTGAAGACCAATCCGTTCAAATTCCTCAAACAGATTCCCCTTGGGATCAAACTGTTGCTGCGGGGCCGAATGTCGCTCTTCACCGAGAAGATGGAAGGCGACCCTCAGCAACTCCAGGATCTGCTTGATCACATGGACAAGCCGAACGATAAACAGAAACCCGCTGGTGAAGGCTCGAACGACGATAGCGAGACGCTGCCATGAAGTTCCTGTACTACCCAGGTTGTTCACTGAAAAGCTCCGGCAGGGCATACGAGGAGTCGCTGCTGGCGGTATTCGAGAAGCTGGATTTCCCCATCGAGGAGTTGCCCGAGTGGAGTTGCTGCGGGGCGACGGCCTACATGGGAATCGACGAAAGCAAAGCCTTCGCCCTGGCGGGGCGCAATCTGGCCCTTGCCGAGCAGGCCGCCGACGGCGACGAGGTGCACCTGATCGCTCCATGCGCCGCCTGCCACCTGGTACTGCTAAAGGCGCAGAAGTACATGCAGGAATACAAGTCAATCGGGAATACCATTCTCGGCGCTCTGCAAGCCGTTGGATTGGAGTACACGGGCAAGGTGAAGGTGCGGCATCCGCTGGACGTCCTTGTGAATGAAGTGGGCCTGGAAAGGATACACGCGGGGATAAGTGACACGTTGGATGGCATGAGGATCGCCAGCTACTACGGTTGCCAGATCATCCGTCCTTACGCCGAGTTTGACGATCAGCAGCACCCTATGTCGATGGATGATCTATTGCGGGCCTGTGGAGCGGAAACCGTAGATTGGCCCGCCAAGGTCCGCTGCTGTGGAGCGATGTTGACGGGCACGATCGAGGAGGTGGGGCAGAGGATGGGCTATATGATCCTCCACGAGGCGACGCGTCGCGAAGTCGACGCTGTGGCCACGGCCTGTCCGCTTTGCCAGTTCAATCTGGAGTGCTTCCAGAAGCAGATGTCGGCTCGTTACCACAAGCAGGTGAATGTGCCCGTTGCTTACTTCACGCAACTTGTGGGCAAAGCGTTGGGGCTGGACGATCGGACGCTCGGACTGCATCGACTATTCATCCCGTTGCGGCAACATGCCGCAGCGGTCTAAGGAGTCGCGAATGATCCGCAAGCAGAATTCGACAGACGAAGCGGCGCGAATCGGCGTCTACGTCTGCCATTGCGGCATGAATATCGCCAAGCAGGTCGAGATCGAAACGGCCGCCGAGTTTGCATCGAAGCTGCCCGGCGTCGTGGTCTCGCGCGACTACAAATTCATGTGCTCGGATCCTGGACAGGAGTTGATTCAGGAGGACATCAAAGAGAACGGCGTGAACAGGGTGGTCGTCGCATCGTGTTCGCCGCTTCTGCACGAGGCCACGTTTCGCAAGGCGTGTGCGGACGCTGGCCTTAATCCGTTCTTCTTTCAGATGGCCAATATCCGCGAGCAGGTATCGTGGGTCACCGAAGAGAAGCAGGACGCAACCTCCAAAGCCAAAGCACTGATCGCAGCGGCAGTTGAACGAGTGGCCCATGCCAAGGCGTTGGAAAAGAAACGCCTGCCGGTTGGAGACAAGGTCGTGATTGTCGGCGGCGGAATCGCTGGCATACATGCAGCCTTGACGATCGCGGACGCTGGGAGGAAGGTCTACCTGGTCGAACGCGAGCCGACGATCGGTGGACACATGGCAAAATTCGACAAGACGTTTCCTACACTGGACTGCGCCGCCTGCATTCTGACGCCCAAAATGTCGACGGTGAAGAACCATCCAAACATCGAGCTATTGAGTTACAGCGAGGTGGAGAAGGTCGAGGGCTTTGCCGGCAACTTCAAGGTGACGATCAAGAAAAAGCCGCGTTACGTCAAGGAAGAGTTGTGCGTGGGCTGCAACGAGTGCGTCGACGCGTGTGTGTTCAAGAAGAGCAAGACCCCGAGCGAATTCGACGAGGGACTTGTGAACCGCAAGCCGGTCTACATGCCTTTTCCACAGGCAACGCCGGCTGTCGTCGTGATCGATCCAAACGCGTGCCTGCAGTTGATGAAGGGAAAATGTGCCCAGAAATGCACGGAATCCTGCGAACGGGCCGCTATCGACTTCGAGCAACAGGCCGAGTTCCTCGAGGTAGAAGCGGGAGCCATCATCCTTGCCACAGGGTTCAAGACATTTGATCCGAAGGAGTTGCCGCAGTTCGGCTACGGCTGGTACGACAACGTGTACACTTCGCTCGAAGTCGAGCGTATGGTCAACGCTTCGGGGCCTACGGCAGGCGACATCGTTCTGCGTGACAGAACACGCCCGAAGAGCGTGGCGATCATCCACTGCATTGGAAGTCGCGACAAGAAGACCAACACGTGGTGCTCGAAGGTCTGCTGCATGTACAGCTTGAAGCTGGCGCACTTGGTCAAGGAAAGAACTGACGCGGAGATCTACAGCTTCTACATTGACATGCGTACGCCCGGCAAAGGGTACGAGGAGTTCTACGATCAATTGCTTGAAGAAGGCGTGCAATTCATTCGTGGGCGAGTTGCAGACATAACCGACTGGCCGATGACGGACGCCGAGGAAGGGAAGTTGGTCGTCCGAGCCGAAGACTCGTTAATCGGCGTCACGCGGCGCATCCCCGTGGACATGGTGATTTTGTCCGTGGGCCTCGAACCGCAAGCGGATGCCCAAGAAGTTCGCAAGAAATTCAATATCTCGTGTTCGCGCGAAGGGTGGTTCCTCGAACGGCACCCGAAGTTGGCGCCAGTGGCAACGTTTACCGACGGAGTATGGATCGCCGGCGCCTGCCAGGGGCCGAAGGACATCCCGGAATCGGTCGCCCAAGCCGGAGCGGCGGCGGCCGAGGCTTTGGCCCTGGTCGACAGGGGATACGTCGAGATCGAACCGAATACGGCCGAAATCGACGAAGAAGCCTGCAGCGGCTGCAAGACCTGCCTGGGGATGTGCCCCTACAGTGCCATTACCCGAAATGAAGAGAAGGGCGTGGCCGTGATCAACGAGGCATTGTGCAAGGGGTGCGGCACGTGCGTGGCAGCCTGCCCGTCAGGCTCGATCACGCAGCACTTGTTCACCGATGAAGAGATCTACGACGAAATCGAAGGGATCTTGAGCTATGTCTGAGGATGTCCAATCCCGGGACTCGCAGGATTGGGAGCCACGGATCGTGGCTTTCTTCTGCAACTGGTGCACATACACGGCCAGCGACCTGGCCGGCGTTTCGCGAATGACCTACGCCCCGAACACGCGGGTGATCCGAGTGATGTGCTCCGGCCGAATTGATCCTCAATTTGTACTGACCGCCCTGCGTCAGGGCGCGGACGGGGTGTTGATCGGCGGCTGCCATCCGGGCGATTGCCACTACCAGGAAGGCAACTACAAGTGCCTACGCCGGTTCACCATGCTCAAGCGATACTTGGCGGCCATGGGCATCGAGGATGGACGGATACGTCTCGAATGGATCGCGGCCAGCGAGGGTGACAAGGTGCAACGGGTGACCAACGAGATGGTCAAACAACTCAAGGAACTCGGCCCACTCAACTTGGATCCCATCCCTGAGCCCGAATCCGGAGAACCTGACGGTGCTGAGGTCGTTGGTGTTGGCGCGGAAGGAGCTTCGCAATGAGTAAGCCCAAAGTCGGTTTCTATTGGTGCGCCTCATGCGGCGGATGCGAGGAGGCCGTGGTCGATTTGGCCGAGGCGATTCTCGATGTCGTTGAATTGGTCGACATTGTTCTTTGGCCTTGCGCCATGGACTTCAAACGCGAAGACGTCGAGGCCATGGCCGATGGCGAGATGGCAGTCTGCTTCGTCAACGGTGCCATCCGTTCCAGCGAACAGCGCGAGATGGCCGAACTGTGCCGCCGCAAGTCGCAGTTGTTGGTGGCGTTCGGAAGCTGTTCTCACACCGGCGGCATTCCCGGCCTGGCCAATCTGTACTCGCTGGAGTCGGTCCTTCAGTCGTCCTACGGCGAAAACACGTTCAGCAACGTCAACCCCGAAGGCGTTACGCCGCAGGCAGAAACAGAACGCGAAGAGGGCACGTTGGAGTTGCCGGTCTTGGACAAAGAGGTCAAAGCTTTGGATCAGTGTGTGCCGGTGGACTACTACTTGCCCGGTTGCGCGCCACCCGTGAAGCTGATCGTCGATGCGGTCACGGCAATTGTCAAGAACGAACTACCTCCCAAAGGCACCGTACTGGCACCGGACATAGCGCTCTGCAACGACTGCCCACGGATCGAGTCGAAACCCGAGGAGCCGTTCATCACCGAGTTCAAACGGCCGCACGAGGTCTTGATTGATCCGGAGAAATGCTTCCTGACCCAAGGGCTCTTGTGCCTGGGGCCTGCCACGCGCTGCGGTTGCGATCATGCCTGCATCGAGGGAAATATGCCTTGCACCGGGTGTCTGGGACCCGTGGGGAACGTGCGGGACCAAGGTGCCGCGGCGCTATCCGCGATCGCTTCGCTGGTGGCCAGCAACGATGCGGACGAAGTGGCTACTATGATGGACAAGATTCCGGATCCCGTCGGGACGTTATACCGATACAGTGTCCCATCCTCGATCCTCTTCAAGCATTCCAGACCTTCATCCCCCTAGCGAAACAGGATTCAATAGCATGGCCAGCCGAGTGACGGTTGATCCGATTACCCGATTGGAAGGCCACGGCAAGATCGACATCTTCCTGAACGACGAAGGAAACGTCGACCGGGCCTACCTGCAGATCCCAGAACTGCGCGGCTTCGAGAAATTCGCCGAGGGCCGACCGGCTGAGGATATGCCACAGATCACGTCTCGGATTTGCGGTGTTTGCCCGACTGCTCACCACATGGCAGCCGCAAAAGCGCTGGACGATCTATACAAGGTCGAGGTGACTCCGGCAGGGAAGGCCATTCGCGAATTGGTCTACAACACGTTTACCTTCGAGGACCACACCCTGCACTTCTACTTCCTGGGCGGACCGGACTTCGTTGTGGGACCAGATGCTCCAAAGGCCGAACGAAACGTGCTCGGCGTGATCGGCAAAGTCGGCGTCGAAGTCGGCAAGAAGGTCATCGCCATGCGAAAATCCGCCCGGGAGCTGATTTCCTTGGCTGGCGGAAAAGTGATCCATCCCGTGCTGGGCCTGCCCGGCGGTGTGGCAAAGGCGCTCAAGGCCGAGGATCAGGAAACGGCGAAGAAGGTGGCGGACGAGGCTGTCGAATTCGCCGAATTCACCTTGAAGGTATTCGAGGACATTGTCTTGAAGAACCAGGAATACGTCGACCTGATTCTCTCGGACGCTTACGCCCATCGCACATACTACATGGGCATGGTGGACGAGAACAACAAAGTCAATTTCTATGATGGCCAACTGCGCGTCGTCGACCCTGACGGCAAGGAGTTCTTGAGGTTTCCTTGTGGCGATTACCTCAAACACGTTGCCGAACACGTCGAGCCGTGGAGCTACATCAAATTCTGCTATTTGAAAGATGTAGGCTGGAAAGGCTTCGAGGATGGTCCGGACAGCGGGGTCTATGCCGTAGCCCCAATGGCCCGGCTGAATGCCGCGGACGGAATGCCTACGCCCAAGGCGCAGGCCGAATACGAACGGTATTTCGACACACTGGGCGGCAAACCGGTCCACCAGACATTGGCCACGCACTGGGCACGTTTGGTCGAACTGCTCTCGGCCGCAGAAATGATGCAAGAGATCGCGGCCAGACCTGAGTTGATCGACCCTGACATCCGCAACATCCCCACGGAAACGCCCATCGAAGGCATCGGCGTGGTAGAGGCCCCGCGTGGAACCCTATTCCATCACTACCGCACGGACGACCGAGGCGTGATCACCGGCGCGAACCTGATCGTAGCCACTCAGAATAACGCAGCCCGAATCACCATGTCCGTGGACAAAGCAGCCAAAGGCGTGATCCAGAACGGAAAGGTGGACGACGGCATTCTGAACAAGGTGGAAATGGCCTTCCGTGCCTACGACCCATGTTTCGGCTGCGCCACCCACAGCTTACCAGGCCAAATGCCGCTGGAAGTCCGCATCCGGGACTCCGCAGGGGATATCGTCCAGCGGCTTGCTCAATACCTCGACTAGACGCCTCGAGATGATTGCTGTTCAGGCTTGACCCCTGAGGCGAACTGCGGCATGAACAAGGGATGGCGCCCAGGTCCCTGTTCCCAATGCATGCACGTGTGTGTAGCAGGCCAAGATGTTCCCTTGGCACAGGCCGTCCCGCTGGCCGTCGAATCCATGGCCGCGACGCACATGGAAGACAAAGCTCAGATCCTCTACCGTGGATGATTCCATGTATGTGTAGTGGAACTCGTGTCCTCGCAGCGATTCGCCGACGGGATAGAACGGATTTTCTTCGACGGTTTCCAGTTCGACGTAGCCGTGACCTTGAGGCTTCTTCTGAAAGGCAAAGGACACGGGCAGCGCGCCGACCATGGGGTACTCGTTGTCTTCGTAGACAAGCTTTTCACCAAGGAAGACGGCGCCGCCGCACTCGGCATAGATCGGCAGGCCCTTTTTGATGGCCCGGCGCAACGATTGAAGGAACGGCTCGTTGTCTGCCAACGCTGGTGCCAACGTCTCCGGGAAACCTCCACCAATGTACAGAGCGTCCACTTCTGGCAAATCCGCATTGCGCAATGGAGAGATCTCAATCAGACTCGCGCCTTCCCTAGCCAACGCCTCCAGGTTCTCCGGATAGTAGAACTGAAACGCTGCGTCGCGAAATACTCCGATACGCGCTGTTTCCGGTTTAGATTCGCCTGATGAGATTCCATCCTGAGAGCCAGTGAATTCGAGCGTCGATGCCTGTTGAGCCACTTGCATAATCGCATCAAGATCGAGGTACTGCTTTGCCACGTCCGCAATTCGATCAATTGCTCGGACCAATCGGTCGTGCTCTTGAGGCGGTACGAGCCCAAGGTGTCGTTCCGGGAATATTTGCTCGCGAATCCGTGGGATGGTTCCCAGAACCGGTAAGCCGCAGATTTGCTGAACAGCGTCGCGTAAGACCGACTCGTGCCGCGGCCCGGCCGTCTGGTTCAGTATGACTCCACGGATAGGAACGTCAGGATCTAGTCGCTGGCAACCAAGCACCAGAGCGCCCACGGTGCGCGTCGACTTGGTGCAATCGACTGCAAGTACAACGGGGCATGCCAACAACTTGGCCAACTCGGCCGTGCTGTAACTGCCCTCGACGTCCATTCCGTCGAACAGTCCACGGTTGCCTTCGATTACAGCGATCTCGGAAGATGGAGTCGCAGCAGCGAAGGATCCCACGACCGTGTCGCGGGACATGAGATACAGATCAAGGTTTCTGCACGGTTCTTCCGCAGCCATCGACAGCCAGGCAGCGTCGATGTAGTCAGGGCCCTTCTTGTAAGGCGCAACACGCAGACCTTGTTTGCGGAGAGCTGCGATCAGGCCCACGGAAACAAACGTCTTGCCGCCACCTCCACGCAGTCCAGCGATAGTGATTCGCGGAACGTTCATGTTTCACACGACCACGAAAAGAAAAAACGGGAAGCAGAGGACGCAATGCCGCGTCCTCCACTTCCCGCGGTGTAGTGTCGCCCTAGGGCGATCAGTGCATCTCGATGAAACCGCACGGACACTCTTCGGCGCACTTCTTGCAACCCGTGCAATTCTCGAGCTTGAATTTGTAGAGCAAGCCCTTTTCCATCGGCTTGTCGATCGCTTGGTCCTGGCAGAACAGCCAGCATTTCTCGCAATCGAAGCAAAAGCCGCAACTCATGCATCGCCGCGATTCCACGATCAACTGCTCTTCCGTCAATCCCTGATTGACTTCCTTTTCCACGTCGCCCAGGCGTTCCTCTACGCCCAAGGAAGACGGTTCCTGACGCTCGGATTTCTCGTAGTGCTCCAAACGCATCTTGTCGGTTCGGATGATGGGCATCTCGTCCGGCTCAAGCGGCTGGTCAAGGAACTTGCGTTCGATGGCTTCGGCGGCCCGTCGTCCATGGCCGACGGCAGTGGTGACCAAATCCAGTTGTGCCACGTCGCCACCCGCCCAGATACCATCGACCTTAGTCGCACCTTGATCGTCGATCTGGATCCATTTCCCATCGAGAAGCAGTTCAAAGCCGTTGAAATCCGGCTTCTGACTGATAGCCGAGATAACGGCGCTGGCTGGGATCTCGAACTCCGACCCATCGATCGGCATGGGGCGACGACGGCCGGAGTCGTCCGGTTCGCCCAATTCCATGCGGATGCATTGCATGGCGGTTACCAAGTCGCCTTCCTTCTTGAAGCCAGTTGGCGCCGCCAGGAATTCGATTTTGATGCCTTCCTCGATAGCCTCTTCCACTTCTTCCTTGATGGCCGGCATCTCTTCGAGGGTGCGGCGGTACAAGACCGTCACATTCGCGCCCAGACGCTTACAGATGCGGGCTGCGTCGATGGCCGTGTCGCCACCACCAACGATGATCACCACGACGTCCTTGCCTAAATCCAGTTGTTCGCCGTGATGGAAGCGGCTTAGGAAGTCTACGCCGGAGAAGACGTTGGGGGCTTCTTCACCGTCCACGCCGAGCGTCACGCCTTGCTGGGCACCGAGCGCCACGTAGATGGCATCGTAGGACTGCTGGAGTTCTTCTACGCTTATGTCCTTGCCCACCTTGACGCCACACTTGAGTTCGACGCCTAGGTCGAGGATCTTCTGAATTTCGGCATCCAACACCGTTTCCGGCAGCCGGTAGCCTGGGATTCCCCAACGGAGCATTCCGCCAGGTTTGTCCAGTGCCTCGAATACCGTAACGCCATAGCCGCGTCGCGCTAGCTGATATGCGGCGGAGAAGCCACTGGGGCCACCTCCGATGACGGCGACTTTCTGCGGCTTCTTCTCGTCCGTCAACATCTTCAGGCCGAGTCCCTTTTCGACGCCGTAATCGCCGATGGCTCGTTCAACCTTATTGATGCTGATCGAACCTTCCAGGTCTTTTCGATTGCATTCGGTCTCACAAGGTGCCGGGCAGACACGGCCGCAGACCGACGGGAAAGGACTGGTATTGGTGTAGACTTGCCAAGCTTTCTCCAGTGCCTCGTCGTTGGACTGTCCAACTCGTTCGGCCTGGGCGATCGTCCTGACGAACTCACGGATACTGTTGCCGCTGGGACATGTCGCTTGGCACGGGGGCTTCTTCTCGACGTGTTTCGGCCGAAGTGGCGACTGTTCCCGCCCCTTGGAACTGGACGCCAACGCGCGACTGAGACCACCCTTCTTCTTTTTCTTCTTCTTTTTACCCACAAGTCACCTCGATCCACTACACTCAACGGCGGAGAACGTGAGGGTCCACGACCCCACACCATTCCCGTTGGTTAACATTACAATTGGACAGCGGCGGAATCGACATTCCCTCAACGGCGATGCCACGGCCATGCAGGCCGTGGCATTTCCACCGCTGTTCTTGATGATCACGGCTGACGTAGCCGTGAAACACTAATTCTTGCGCGATCCGCGCTATTTTTCGGAGCCTTCCTCAGGCGGGACCTCGATGAAGCTGCCGCCGAAGTAGGTGTAAACGCACCGGCCCGAATCCATCAGTGTGCGAATCGCCGTCTTGCAGAGCTTCTTATCAACTTCGTCCTCACCGAACTTCTGGATCATGGCCTTTCTCAAATCGCTGGCTTTGAACTTCTTCTTGCCGGCGTACTCTTTGACCATTTCGAACATCGCATCAGCGACTTGTTCCGGTGTGACAGCCATTTGGCGTCTCCTATCTACGATTGTCTGAGCTGCGCGGAGCGTTTGTAAGTCAGTCCCGCGTGCTTGTAATCATCGATATGTTCTTTCTCGAACTCGATGCCCGTCAGTTCAAAGAACTTCGGCCAGCCGATTCGTTCGATGAATTCGCCCATACGTTCGTACTTCTTGGCGCCCTTGGCCCAGACCTCGACGATGTTACGGACAGCCTCGACGACTTCCGGCCATCGCGGCGGGTTGTTGGGTATGTAGGGGATTGCCAGCTTGGAGAACATGGGCTCGGTACGAGCGTTGGAGACCTTGCCACCAACCCAAATGGAAACGCCATCGTTATCTGGATCAGCGATCGGCATGGCGGGGCAAACCGAGAAGCAGTTCGCACAGAACATGCACAGATTGTCATCGATTTCCAGCGTCTGCGTACCCTCGACGGTTGCCGGCCGAATCGCGGCAGTCGGGCAGGAGGCCACCACGCTGGGAATCTCGCAGACCTTGTTGACAGCTTCGTCGTCGATCTTCGGCGGCTTGCGATGCACACCCAGAATCGCGATATCCGAGCAGTGTACGGCACCGCACATGTTCAAGCAGCACGCCAAGGCGACTCGCAGCTTGCCCGGCAGCTTCGTGTCTACGAAGTACTCGTGCAAGTCGTCCATCACGCACTTGACCACGCCAGAGGCGTCGGTGGCAGCCGAATGGCAGTGCACCCAACCCTGCGTGTGTACGATGTTCGAGATGGCATTGCCAATGCCGCCCACGGGGAAGCCGAGATCCTTCAGGTCACCGATCAGCGGATCGATGTTACCTTCTTCAGTCGTCAGGAATTCGACATTATTGCGGCTGGTGAAACGCAGGTGGCCGGCGCAGTACTTCTCGGCAAGGTCAGCGAAGTTGCGTAGCGTCTTGGTGCTGAGCAACCTGGGCGAACCACAACGCACTGTGAAGAGTTTGTCACCGGTTTCGCCGACGTGGACCATCACGCCGGGCTTCACGACTTCGTGATACTTCCATTTTCCGTAATTGGCCTTGATTACGGGAGGCAGGAACCGTTCATAATGCGGAGGGCCGATATCCGTTCTTCTTTCTGCCGTTACCATCGATTATCTCCCAAGAGTGAAATTGTTTTTGCGTATATCTACCGGATCCAGCAATCCGATTGCACTACTCGTCGTCCTCATCATCTTCTTCATACTCTTCGTAGAAGATGTAGGGGTTCTCTCTCGGATGGGCGACCATTTCGGGCACCAAGTCGACCTCGATTTCTTCGAGGAAGTTTCCGAGACCGACGCGTTGCATGAATTCGCCTACGCGTTCCCGGTTCTTACCGTGCTCGCCCCAAACGTCCCAAATGTTCTCCAGAAGATCATACAGTTCCTCGTAATCGCCTTCGATCTTCATGAACGGCACGATGACCGAAGCCAGAAGTGCGCCCTCGACGATCGGTGCCTTGGCACCGACCAGGATGCTGGCTCCAGTATCCGTACCCGGCCGAAGCGCCTTGGGCATGGCGTTAATGCAGTGCATGCACTTCACGCAGTTCGAGTCATCGATCGTCAGAGTCTCACCGTCCCAATCGATGCATCGGGTCGGGCAGTTGGCATAGATGTCTTTGTGGATGTTGATGCCGTCGTCCACACACTTCTTGACCTCGGCCTGATCGATTCGGATCTCGTCACGCCACGTGCCGATGATCGCCATGTCGGATCGTGCGATGGAGGCCACGCAATCGTTCGGGCAACCGGCGCACTTGATCTTGAACTTGTAGGGGAATGCCGGACGGTGCAACTCGTCCTGGAAGTGCTGTGTTACCTCGTGGCACAGGTTCATCGTGTCGTAGCAGGCCCATTCGCAACGTGCCTGACCGACGCAACAACTGGGCGTTCGCAGGTCGGACCCGGAACCACCAAGGTCAAAGTCGTTTGCCGATAGTTCCGAGAAGATCGGTTCCAACTCGTCGGTGACCGTCCCCAGGAACACGATGTCGCCCGTGGACCCGTGCATGTTGGTCAAACCCGAGCCGCGTTTATCCCAAATGTCACAGAGGGTGCGGATCGCATCCGAAGTGTAGAACCAGCCAGCAGGCTGATTGATGCGGATCGTGTGGAAGTGAGCTACGTCCGGGTACTCCTCGGCGAGGAACGAGTAACGTCCGATGACGCCGCCCCCGTAACCCATGACACCAACGATGCCACCGTGCTTCCAATATCCTTGCCTGTCGCGGTAGGACTTCTCGAGCTGTCCCAGCAGCCCTTCGCACATCTTGTTCTCGTCCGCCATGGACTGGATTTCACTGACGAAACTTGGCCACGGGCCTGTCTTTAGTTCGTCCAGAAGTGGGGTTCCGTTGCCGTTGGATTCGGCCATCGTATCCTCCTGTCGGTTTGAAATTACGCCTGAGCTATGGCTCTTTCCACAACGCGTATATGTCTTCGCCCATTACCGCTTCAATCCGACGTGGCCTTTTCAAGTCGCCAGCGTCAACCAAAGAGGAGACAGGACAAGGATCATCTCGATTAGTAAGTCCAGAGTTTAGACTATTCTACCCGGACCCGGTACTAGGCTCCTTAGATTACCTCGACTCGTTTCCGAACCTCTACCACGATCTTGTACAGCACGCTTAAGACCAGGAAACCGATGGCGTATACGCCAACGGTGACCAGGATCTCCTTTTGCGAGGGAACGTACTGCGTAATTTGCCCCAATGGTGATGGCTCGAACGCAGCCACGATCATTCCCATGCCCTTTTCGATCCAGACAGCCACGATCACGGCAACGGCCAAGCACGCCAGCAGCCCCTCTTGGCGCCGCACGGCGGGAATCAACAGCAGCACTGCACAGCCGACTGCCAGCAATTGCCCGAACCACATCCACGGTGCGAGTACACTGCCTTCCCCGTATTCACCGAAGCCGAACATGTACTCAAATGAGTGGACGTGATGCGGCATGCTTGCATAGAAGACGGTGAACAGTTCGACCAGGACGAGGAATACGTTGATCACCATGGCGTAGGCCACGATGGTAGCGAGTTTCTGAATCGCCTCTTTGCCCGCGTCAAAGCTGGTGAACTTCCGCAAGATTAGGGCCAGTATGATTAGTAGGCTAGGCCCGGATGCGAACGCCGAAGCTAAGAAGCGAGGGGCCAAAACGGCAGTCATCCAGAACGAGCGAGCCGAAAGTCCCGAGTACAGGAATGCGGTGACCGTGTGGATGCTGATAGCCCATGGAATCGAAATGTAAATCAGGATTTTGATCCATTTGGCTGGTGGTGCGCCGCGGCGTTCGGCATCGAAGGTCACGCACCCAATGGTCAGGTTCAAGACAAGGTAGCCGATCAGAACGATACTGTCCCAAAACATGGGTGAATTCGGGGTCGGATGCAAAAGGACGTTCGTGAACCGCTCCGGTTTCCCCAGATCGACGAAGATGAACAAAGTGCACATGAGTACGGCTGAAACGGCGAGAAACTCGCCGATGATCACCATCTTGCCGAACCCTTTATAGTTGTGCAGGTAGTAGGGCAAGACCACCATCACGGCGGACGCTGCCACACCAACCAAGAATGTGAACTGGGCGATGTACAGTCCCCACGTGACGTCGCGGCTCATCCCCGTGACGGACAAACCTTCACGCAGTTGGTAGCTATAGGCCCCGGCACCGACGGCGATCAGCAGCGCCCAGAATCCCAACAGGATCCAATAGCGTATGCTTCCCCGGAACGCATATTCCAGCATGGCAACCTCACACGATGTAAAAGACGTTGGGCTCGGTCCCGAGACCCGGTCGGCGACAAATAGTACGGTTCCCTTCGAGAGCCTCGCTCACCTCCGGGGCATCCAGTTTTCCGAATATCAAGGCGCCCTTCACTTCAGGCTTCGTCTCAGCCAGCTTTTCGACGGCCTCGACGCAAGCCGGTTCTCCGCCGTCGCGGACACGCTCGACGCAGAAGTTGCATTTCTCCACCACGCCTTTAGATCTGGTGGGATACGTAGGGTGCTTATTCTCATCGGCGATGTAAGGCTTTGGATCGAGCCAGTTGAAACTCCGAGATCCGTACGGGCAAGCTGCAATGCAATAGCGGCATCCGATGCAACGATGCATGTCCATCGTGACGATGCCGTCTTGTTCTCGTTTCCACGTGGCCTGCGTGGGACACACCTTCACACATGGCGGGTTGGTGCAGTGATTGCACAGTACCAGCACAGGCAGTTCCTTCTGGGACGAACGCTCGTGCGTTTGTTCCGGAAAGGCGTGTTCGTAGGTCTCGCTCCAGATCCACTTGATCTCGTGGTTAGGCCCATCTGTCGGGATTTCCGTTGGGATACTGTGCGCCGCATTGCAGGCCTTCTCGCACTCGTCCCGAACATCGTCATCCTGGCACTTCTGAACGTCGATGACCATGGCCCACTGGTCTTTCGCCTTGCCGTGCGCTACCCCGCACCCGCAACTACTTAGCAATGGAAAACCACAACCGATTCCCAGCGCTGTGCGGCCCGCGTTTTTCAGGAAGCTACGTCTACTCTCATTCATCACGGACTTCCTTTGAGGTGGCAATCCCAACAGTTGGGACGAATGTTCGCGTATTCGTGACACTCTTGACAGAATCGTTCTTGGACGGGCAGTACGTTCCCCGCCTCGTCCGTTTTCGGCTGATCCTCGGTCGAATGGCATTGCATGAGGCACGTCTTCGTGAGGCTCCGCTCGTACTCGTTGCCGTCTGCCGCCTTGTAAGGTTCGGCAACACCGTCGCGGACCACGGTATTGCGCCACTCGTCGATCACTTGCATGTGCCTGGCCCGCATGTCTTCCTCGATGCAACGATCCGAGTTAGTGGGTCTGGGCATCGCGGGGGCTTTGCGAGCCGCTTTGGGTTGCGCCAGCGCGTACCAGAAGGGAAGCGTCAGTACGACGATAGCGATGACCAGCCCAAAAATAACATTCACTCTGCTATTCATCGTTGGTTTCTCCGTCGTCGTCGTCTTCTTCCATTCCGGGAATCGGTTCCAAGCGGAGATTCTCGGTCCGCTTCTTCTCGCCCTTGAAGATCATGGCGTTGGCGACCAGTTCGCAAATTCCGGTCACTTCCACGCCGGGCGCCCAGTAGTCGCATACGGTCACGAGCGTGGCCCGGTCAATAGCGCACATGGCGGCGAGTTGATTCACACCGTGCTTCTGCTGGACGTGCCGGACTGCCGAACCCCTGGGCAGTCCACCCCGCAACCGCATCTCCATGTTCTCGTCCGTGCCCAAGCCAGCTCCGCCTCCGCAACAGAAGGTCTGTTCGCGGATCGTGTTTTCGGGCATCTCGAAAAAGTTGTTGCAGACGCTGTTGATCACATAACGCGGCTCCTCAAAGATCCCCATAGCCCGGGCCGGGTTGCAGGAATCGTGGAACGTCACGCGAATGTGGTCGTTGCGACTGGGGTCCAGATTCAGTTTGTCGTGCCGGATCGCGTCGGCCAAGAATTCGTGGATGTGGATGATCTTCGAGGACTTGGCGTGGTCGAAGACGGTCCCCGTAAGGGGAGACTTTGGCACCTCGAGAAAATCGGCTGGGCCGTTCACCGTGTTCATGTACTGATGCAGCACTCGCCACATGTGGCCACACTCGCCACCGATGATGTACTTCACGCCCAGGCGTTTGGCTTCAGCATAGATCTTCGCGTTCAGCCGCTTGATCATCTCGTGCGATGTAAACAGGCCGAAATTGCCGCCCTCCGAAGCGTACGTGCTGAACGTATAGTCGATCCCCAACTCGTTGAAAATCAGCATGTAGGCCATGCAGGTATAGATGCCCGGAGCCGCGACATAGTCTCCGGACGGAGGCACGAAGAGAACCTCGGCCCCTTTCTTATTGTAAGGAACCTTCAGCTCGATACCGGTGGCTTCCTCGATGTCGTCCACCATGAAGTCGAGCGTGTCGACCATTCCATGAGGCGGGATCGCCAAGTGGTTACCGAACTTGTAGCAGTTGGCCACCGGCTCGAGTGACCAGTTGATGTACAAGCCGAGCAAGCCTAGCAACTCACGACCGAACATTGTTATTTCGGCCGTGTCAATCCCGAAGGGACAGAACACGCTGCAACGACGACATTCGGTGCACTGGTAGAAGTAGTAGAACCACTCTTTAATGACATCTTCGGTTAGTTCACGGGCACCGGCCATCTTGCCCAAGACTTTCCCCATCGCGGTGAAGTCTTTGCGGTAAACCGACCGTAGTAGCTCGGCTCGTAGCACCGGCATGTTCTTCGGATCGCCGCCGCCCAGGAAGAAATGGCACTTATCGGCACAGGCGCCGCAGCGGACGCAACTGTCCATGAAGACCCTGAACGAGCGGTACTTCTTCAGCCGCTCGGCCATTCCGTCGAGGATGATCTGCTTCCAGTCGTCTTGCAGCCCCCAGTCGTCCTCGGTGACGGCCCACTCGTGTGGGTTCGGCAGATCGAGAATTTTCAGGTTCTTCGGCTTGCCGGGATAGATGTAGCTACCTGGCCGGAGATCGACGGGATTGTCCAGCCAATCCTTCTGCGGAGGATCGTAGTCGACCTGTTGGAGTTTGTCCTGCTCGTAATATGCGACCTCGTCCGGTTTCGCCATGGCTACTCCTTGTCGACCGGAACCCCGGCCGCTTTCATCTTTTCCCGCCACTCGTCTTCGTACTCTTCATAGGAATGCACTTTGACGGGATAGTCCCAGGGATTGACGTGTCGCACCATGCGGTTGTTGTTCGCCATGTTCCTGGTAGGGCTGAGGAACGCGCCGGCCACGTGCAGGAGCTTGCCGAATGGAAAATACATCATCAGCACGCAGACCAAAAACAGATGCCCGTAGAACAGAGGTGCGATCGAATCGGCCACCGCAGGCGAAAACGTTACGAGTCCCACCGCTAGCTCTTTGACGCTCGGTATGTCTGTCTTCTCGAAATGCCTAAGGCAGAAGCCACTGCCCCCAATGGCCAACAGCAGGAACAAAGGGAAGTAATCATCCAGCAGCGACATATAGCGCATCTGCGGGTTTGCGAGCCGTCGTAGAAGAAGGAACGCCAAACCCGCCATGAAGATGACTGATGTCGCAAAGAACACGGGTACGCCTACCTCGAGAAACCCGTCGGCCTCCTCCAAATACGTCACGAATATCGGTGTCGGGCTTAAGAAGAACCGTAGGTGCCGTATCAGGATGACCAACAGCGTCCAATGGAACGCAATACCGGCTGCCCATAGCCAAAGGTTAGTGGCGTAGACCAGTTTGCCCTTTTCCAGCAACTGTGCTCGCGTGTTGCGGAGCAGCGACCGGAAGAATAGGACCTCCAACATCATCCTGCCGATCACACCCAGTGGGTTACTCGGATTGTCCAGCTTGGCTTGCTTTATCCATGGCAGCGATTTGCCCTGCCCGCACGTCGTGGTAATCCGGAACGGAACCGGGGTATTCGCATAGCTCATCACCCGCTGGATCAATCCGCCGAAGAAAATCACGATGGCCGCGTACGGAATAACGACTCCGAAGACCCATCCTGCAGCCGGCGCCATGCCGCCAAGCATGCCGAGCAGGAACAGACCAACGACGACTCCCAGGGAGATTATCACCTTCATCGGAGACCCTCTCGGCGCTGTACTACTAGAACGTTTCTACTCTGGGTCCAATTGGACCAGTTCTTCTTCTTCCGCGGGCGAGTGCTGGCCCATCTTTTCCAGGACCCACGACACCCTTCGTTTCACTTCGTTGATACGAAGCTCGCACAACTGGTCTCTGCATTCGACGTATACCTCGAATGCCAACAAAGCTATCCGGTCGATCTGCCCATCCAGCTCCGCTAGTTCGGGCGCAAATTGTGCATCGCCCGCTTTCACATTCAATTCGGTTCGCACGGCCTGTTTCAACGAAAAAACAAAACCGACGGCCTGAGACGGAGTCACCTGTTGCACCGCGCGGACCTTGATAACGCCGTCCAAGTATCCGCGGATTTTCTCATCGTCCGCCCCGTTTAGGAGTGCCTCGAAGATCCCTTGAGTTCCAACGCGTAGGCTGTGGCCCACGGGATTGGCAAAAGGGTCCTTCTCGCGACGAAAAACTTTCGATGCATCCTTGGAATACATCGCCAATGCGTCGTCGACCCATTTTTGCAGGATCGCGTCCTTCTTCTTCGCAAGCAACTCCTCAAACGTCATCATCTGGCACCTTGAGACGCGAAAAGGCGTCAACGCCCTATTCTCATGACTGCCATGAAATCGCGCACCGTTCAGGCAGGAAGAAATACTTCGCTGTTCTTCCTGCCCGAAACGAATCTGCCCGGAATCCGGATCAGACGCAACCGGTCGGCTTGGGAAGTCCAGCCACCTTGCAGGCACCCTTGGCGGGACCGCTCGGGAACAGCTCGTAGATTTCCTTCAGCTTGAAGCCAGTCGACTTGCAGAGCTTGCGGATCATCGGAGCCATATTGAACTCGAGGTAATACTCCCTCAAGTAGTTGACCACTTTCCAGTGATCGTCGGTCAAGTCGTCGACGCCCTCGGTCTTCGCAAGATCTGCGGCAACGGCCTTATCCCATTGGTCTGGGTCCTGGATGAAACCATCCTCGTCGATGTCCATCATCTTGCCACCGAATTCTTTTTGTTCCATCGAATTGCTCCTTTCTCAGGTTCGCTTGTCGCGTCTTTCGACGCTCGACTTAGGCCTGATCTATGATCGAGGTCTACAGAATATCAATGTCGATACGCGGTGGATTCCTTAACGTTTCATGGACAGGGCATTTTTCGGCCATACGTCTAACGGCCTCTTTCCTGTCTTCGGGAATTCCATCGGGCAATTCCACGTCGACGACGATGCCGCCGACCCGCTTTGGAGAATCGGCAAGCTCCAGTGTGAGACTGATGCCGACTTCCCCGTCTGTGTACCCATGTCGCTTGCAGTAGGTCTGCACCATCATGGCGATGCAGGCCCCCAGAGACCCGGCCAGAAGTTCGACCGGTGAAGGGCCCGCATCCTGGCCACCGTCCTTCTCGGACATGTCGCTACTGACTTCATGGCCGCGCACCTGGATCTTGAACTGTAGTCCTTCTCCTCGGGCTATGTTGATCAAGTCCATGGTACGCGTCCTTAGTCAGGCTACTCCTGGGGCAGCGACTGATAGTATTCCATCAGGATTTTCGCCACTTCGGGGCGAGCGAACTCGGGAGGCAGGTCCTCGCCGTTGGACAGCATCGTCCTGACCTTCGTGCCCGAAAGGAAAACGAATTCTTCCGGCTTGTGCCCCTCGGGAGCCTCGCACATCATAATCACGTCGCCTACTACCTTGGAGAACGCCGTGTGGTCGGCCTTGAAGATCTGCAATTCCATCGCGCCTTCCGGCACGTCGTTGTCGAAGATTGTTTGAGCATCGAACGCGCCGTAGTAGTCGCCCACGCCAGCGTGGTCGCGACCGACGATCAGGTGCGTGGTACCCATGTTCTGGCGGAAGACGGCGTGCAGCACGGCCTCGCGGGGACCAGCGTAAAGCATATCGTACCCGTAGCCGGTGATTTCGCAAGTATTTGGCTCGAAGTACAACTCGACCATCTTGCGAATCGCCGCGTCGCGAACGTCAGCAGGGATGTCGCCAGCCTTCAGTTTACCCAGCAACATGTGGATCACTGCACCATCAGCGCCGGTGCGTTCCATGGCGATCTTCACAAGCGCCTCGTGAGCGCGGTGCATGGGGTTACGCGTCTGGAACGCAACGACCTTTTCCCAGCCGTTCTTTGCGATCATCTCGCGAATTTCCACTGCCGTCCGGAAAGTCTCCGGGAAGTCGGCTGCGAAATACGAGTAATTCAGTACTTGGATCGGTCCGGCAACGAAACATTTGCCAACCGAAAGGAAAGCCTTGACTCCGGGGTGCTCTGGGTCGGTAGTGCCGTAGACCTTTTCGGCCATCGCGGTCATCTGCTCGTCAGTCGCTTGCTCGATGGATTCGACGTCCTGGATCGCCAGCACTGGGTTTCCTTCGACGTTTGGATCCAACAGAGCGATTCGCTTGGCGTCTCCGATCGCTGACGCGTCTTCGACGACGTTGATGATCGGCACCGGCCAGAAGAGCCCGCCGGTGGTCTTCATGCCTTCGGCCACGGCCAGTGAGTCGGCCAGGTTCATGAAGCCGGTCAACGGGTTGAAATACCCGCTGCCCATCATGACGGCATTAGCCGCGGCCTGCGAGCAGACCATCAACTTCGGCAGCCCTTCGGCTTCCTTTTCCAGTTCAGCGCGCTTCGCGTCGTCCGCCACATAAAGGGGATTCAACGTGTCCGATCCGTGCGGCTTAATCATACAATTCTCCTTTCACTCGTTTTGTGATGTTCGATGATGGAAGGATGTTTCCTTCCTGATGTCTGCAGTCCCTCGTAGCGATCCTCTTCAACTCTTATGGGAATGCGCTACCCCAAAAACAACGTTCTATTCGCTCTCTACCGCCCCTTTGGTCCGCCCCGTGTGCTCGGCGTACACCAGCGCCACAGTCCGATAGACAATGTGGGCAAACTTCGAAAACGGCAGGTAGATCAGCAGGTGAAATACAACAACAAGGTGCACGAAGTAGATCGCGTAGGCCAGGTACGCCAACGCATTCATCTCAAACTCGCCACCGTGATAATCCGGAGCCACGATCCAGCGGAGAACCTGCGTGACGAATCCAGTAATGCCGACGATGAGCAGCAGCCAAACAAAAATCCAATCGAACGACGTGCTGGCCGAACTACCTTCTTCCTTCTTCTTACGGTCGCGAATGGCAATGATGCTACCCGCGATCAAGGCAATCGCCCCCAAGTTCGCCAAAAGCTTCCACGGAACGCCACTAATCCCCGGCCACGAAAAGTCCAAAAGCGGAAACGGGTAGGGCAGGTGATTTGCGTGGTCCGAGATGAACGGATTGATCATGTACAGAGCAACGACCGCCCAGGCACTGACGATGAACAATGCAGCGAAGCCGTAGAAGGCCGCCAAGTGCGCCGTACGCCGCGAGGCGTTGGCTCCGCATTTGGTGAATTTGCCGTGGGTGAAGATCGGCTTCAGCGTGCGTATCACGGCAGGCAGGATTCCCACTGCTGGTGCATAGGTTCCGGCAGATTCGTCAGCCGCTTTCATAGCCTTCCAGAACCGCAGGACGCCGAGCGCCGCCCCCAGCATGGCCAAGCCCCAGAAGGTCGAGTAGAAGCCGATTAGCAACCAGTGCGGGTACAGACGCGCGTAGAATCCCTCATGATCCAGGTACTTCAATACGCCTTCGCCTGCGTCCCAAATCGGTGTTTTCACCAAAAGGGCCAACACCAGAAGCACGACGGGAATGACAAGCATTGCCGGAAGATACTTGACCTGATTCACATAACGCGCAAAGCCCTTAGGTACGGCATAGTGCTGTATGGTCTCTTGCCGCACGGCCGCCAGAACATCGCCCGGGCGCGCGGCGCGGGGACACCTCGTCGAGCAATCGTTGCATTGGTGGCACAACCACACATCGGGATCCGCGACGAGTTTGTCTTTGAGTCCCCACTGGGTCCAGATCATTTCTTTGCGTGGGAAGGGCTTCTTGCCCTCCGACAGATCGCACACCACAGAGCAGGTTGCACACTGGTAGCACTTCTTGAGATCGTCCCCGCCTTCACCCAGGACACGCTGGACGAATTCTCTATCCGGTCTTACGAGATACGGCTCCGGCATTCTAGCGAATACTCCTCCGGAAAAAGGGGACAGGTCCAATTTGTGCGAAGCACCCTTCGGGCCGTTCCGGCAAATTGGACCTGTCCCCTTTTTCCTCCTCTACTAAAACCCTTTGAAGGGATTCATTCCGATTTCTTCGATTTCCTCGGCGAATTCGTTGACGATTTGCGCCAGCTTCTCGTATTCGGCGATCTCGATCTGCTCGACGCGCACTCGCTCTTCTTCCAATGCAAGCGAGTTCAATTTGTCTCGAATGTTGTCACCCCTGGTACCCATCAACTCGCTACCACGCACGTAATGGCATTGGTAGTCATCCCCTGATTTGCAGCCTACGAGCAAGATTCCGTCGTATCCGCAGGACAACGCGTCGGCAATCCAAACGACGTTAACCGCACCCAAACACCGGACTGGAATGAACCGAATCCAGTTGCTGTGTTGGATTCGTTTCAGACCCGCGACGTCCAACGCCGGATAAGCGTCATTCTCGCAGACCAGCGCTAACAACCGGGGCTTCTCTTCAAACTCGTCGGGAATCTCGACCGCCTTGATCATCGACGAAACGATGTCGATCGAGTAATCCTTGAACGAGACGATACGCTCGGGGCAAGCCCCCATGCAGATACCACACCGACGACAACGCGTGATGTTGGGTTCCGGCGTGCCCTTTGCGTCCTCGTTCAGTGTGCCGAACGGACACTCCTCGGTACAACGTTTACATTGCGTGCAGCGTTGCAGATTGAAGTCCGGATAGGACTCGTCTTCCCAGCGTGGATGAACCGCCGCGCCACGGGAAGCAAGTTCCACACTTTGAATCGCCTTCAAAGCTGCACCGGAAGCATCCTCACGGCACGTGTCGCAATCGTTAGGTGCACGCACGCAACCAGCCGCGTAAACGCCAGTACGCCGTGTCTCGTAGGGGAAGCAAATGAAGTGCGAATCGGGGAACTGGTATCTGAGTGACGGGAGATCCGGCCCTTGGCGGTAGCCTAGGTTCAGGATCTCCGTCCCTTCGTGGTCTTTGAGTTCCTCGGCGGTGACCTTTGCGGCTTCCAGTTGTGCGCCGGCCTCGCCCTTCTCGATGACCGCCTGAGCGTCTCGAAGCTGGCGAATGGCCTCGCCGTCTCCCGCCACCGGTACCATACCGGTAGCCAACACGACCAAATCGGCCTCGAGCTGGATCTGCTTGTCGATCAATGTGTCTTCCATATCAACAAGCAAGTTCTGATCGCCCGCTTCTTTCACCGACACCACTTCGCCCTTGGTGAAGAAGACACCAGGATCCTCTTGAGCGCGGCGATAGAAGTCTTCGTATTGTCCGGGAGCCCGAATGTCCTTGTACAGAACGTAGGCTTCCGCGTCGGCGTCGAGTTCTCGGACCCAGAGGGCCTGTTTCAGCGATACGCGGCAGCATACACCTGAGCAATACGGCAGGTGTTCTTCATCACGGGAGCCGGCACATTGGATGAATGCGATTCGTCGGGCTGGTTTGCCGTCCGAGGGTCGAACAATCTTGCCCGAAGCGGCCATCTCTTCCATCTGGACGTTCGTAATGACGTTGGGTGAACCGTGGCCCAAATGACCTAGCTTCGACGCGTCGTACGGCTTCCAACCAGTGGCTTGTATGACGGCACCAACGCGGAACTCGGTGGTGGAGCCGTTGGTCTGCAGCGAGACGTCGAACTGGCCGGGCTGACCGTCGATCTTCTCGATCGTAGCTCCCACGTGCAACGTGATTCGATCGTTCTGTTCGATCTCGCTGATCCGTGAAGCCAAGTCGACCTTTTCGGGCTCTCGATAAGGCGGTTTCTTGGGAAATAGTCTCGTGAACTTGTTCAGCCAGCCGCCCAGTTGAGCCTCTTTCTCGACCAGTACGACCTGGTAGCCCGCGGTGGCAGCCTCCATGGCAGCAGTCATACCGCTCTGCCCGCCGCCAACGACCATGATCGTCTTGTCGATTTCGGTCTCGAAAGGCTCGGGGACCGTTGCCTTTTTCGCTCGGGCAACGCCCATCCGAAGATAGTCTTCGGCGAGCATTTGCGTGTCTTCGTCGTTCGCTGGATGACTCCAGACGACCATCTCTCGGAGGTTCACCCGTTCGGTCAGCACTCCATCAAACGCGAACGTATCCGCGTTGAACCTGGGTGAACACCCGGCGACAACTATGGTGTTGGCACCGTCCTGGATTTCCTTCTTGATCACTTCGACGCCTTCGTCGCCGCACAGGTAGTCATGCGCGGCGCACGAATCGGCTTCGCAATCGCCAGTCGCAAGCGACTCGAGTGCATCGACATCGAGCGACTTGCCGATGTCGCAACCTTGGCAGATCCAAACGGCTATCTTTTTGTCGTTATCACTCACCAGCCTGTTCCACGCATATCTGAAGGGCCTTCAAAGCGGTGCCCGTGGCGTCCCGCACACATGCCGCTACGTCTACCGGCCGTTTGGCACACCCGGCGCCAAGCATGCCGGCAAGGGGCTGATCGTTCGTCAGAAACCCATGCTCGTCTCGCTGCAGGTCGCTGCCCGCCTCGATGCTGACCGAAGGTGCATCCGTGGGCACAATGCCCGTCGCCAGCACAACCAGGTTGACCTGCTGTGTGACGCGTTCGCCAGACAGGGTATCCTCGGCTTCGACCACCAAGTCTCCGCTGGCGGCATCCTCCGTGATCTTGGCTACCTTGCCTTTGATCAATCGGAGCTTCTCATCCTTCTGCACCTCGGCATAGAAATCTTCGAGTCGCCCGGGTGCACGAATGTCGATGTAGAAGATGAAGATTTGGGCTTCCGGATACTGCTCGCGTACGTAACGAGCCTGCTTCAGGGAACCCATGCAGCAGACCCCTGAGCAGTGCTTCAAGTAGTTCTCGTCACGGGAACCGGCACACTGCACAAACGCGATCGTTTCGATTTCCTTCGAATCCGCCGGCCGCTGAATCTTGCCTTCTGTTGGCCCGTTCTGCGCCGCCAGCCGTTCCATCATCACGTTGGTGATTACGTTCGGGGACGAGCCAAAGCCGAGACCCTCGATCTGTCCCGCCTCGTAGGGCTGCCAGCCGGTGGCCCAGATGATCGCTTGAGCTTCCACCTCGACCATTTCGGGCTTCATGTCCAGTTCGATGGCGTCATAGGGACATGCCTCGACGCACTTGCCGCATTCGGCCCCTGGGCAAACCTCGCCGTCGATGACGTAATGAAGCGGATAAGCCATGTCGAACGGCACATAGACAGCCTTGGTCGTACTCATCCCGGCGTTGAATTCGTCGGGACGGTCCACCGGACAGGCTTTGACGCATTCGCCGCATGCGGTGCACTTGTTGTTGACAAACCGCGGAGTCCGCTGGATGGTGACTTGGTAGCGGCCCGGTCCGCCCGTGATTTTCTCGACTTGTGAAAGCGTGAGGCACCTGATGTTCGTACTTGCCCTGAGCCGGCGGTAATTGATCTCCAAACCGCAACTGGGTGGGCACAGCTTCGGGAAGTACTGATTCATTCGGGCCACACGGCCGCCTAGGTAGGCATTCTTCTCGACCAGCACGACTTCGCAACCGGCTTCGGAGGCCTCAATCGCCGCGGTGATGCCACTGATCCCGCCACCGATCACGAGCACTTTGCCCTTTTTGCCGTTTCCGCTCATCGATTATTATTCCTCTGCGGGGTCCGAGGCCGATTCCTTGCCGAACATCTTCCTCTTATCGAGGTTGCCCTTGAATGCCTCGGCCACGTCCGCCTTTACTTTCACCGTCTCCTCGCCGAACAGACTGAAACGGAGCCACAGGAACGCGAAACGCAATAGCGATTCCTCGTCGTAGCGCATCTGTTCGACGAAATCCTCGTCCACCTCGAACCGGTCTAGGAGCGTGCTTTCGAACACAAACTCTCGAAACTTGTCCAGGTCATAGCACGCGACGAACAACATGTGCATTTTGTCTGGGGTGAGCGTACCGCCCGTCTCGAAGAAATCGTGGAGCGTCAGCTCCTTGAACGCTTCGCCCCATTCGTCGTACTCGTCGATGCCTTGGTCTTCAAGCCACTGGCGGACCGTCCAATCCTTCGCTTCGCACAGCCCCTGGCAACCCTCTTCCTGCATTAGGAAGTAGAAGCGTTCGCCGCGCCAGCCATCGGGCGTGTCTTTCGAAGCCGCCAGCCCCAGCGGATACATGCGGCAAGGCCACGGCCGATCCGAGTAGATGCCACAACCTTCGTCCGTCAGGAATTGACACGTCTTCGCGTCGTCGTCTTTCATCCGCAGAACAACGACGGGCGTCTTCATTCCTTTCTGAACGGGCAGCAGCGTGTATTTGTCGAGAAATTCGCCCGACGTCATTTCCAGGCGTCGCTTCATGCGCAGCACATCATACGGCGACAGGAAGATATTCACGTCGCCGCAGCACTTGTTGAAACACGAGATGCCTGGATGGCAGGCAAACTTGAATGTGTCATCCGGGCCGAGCCGAGGAGAATCCGTAAGGATCTTCTCCTGTAGCTGTTCACGTGGGTCATCTGGGAGGGGGCCGGCGTTCTCGTCGCTCACTGGTCACCTCCGTCGTCGTCTTCCACAATCATCTCCCGGGTTGCGATATCCGACCAAACTGGAATCATCGTCGACGCGCCGGTTGTAGGATTGATCGTAAACCGGTACGAAGCCTTTTGACTGTACTGCTCCATCATCCAATCCCAGCCCTTCTTGTAGTAAGGGCATTCGTCGTTGAAGCAGACGAAGAAGAATTCCTCGTCCCAACTTGCCCCGTCCGGTACCAGCCACTTCTTCAGGCGGGAATCACAATGGGGACAGCTTGGGCGGGTATCTGCCATAGGGCGTGCTCGCGCCAATTATCGTTTAGCCGCAAGCCGGAGACGTGCGCGCATGCCTCCGGCTTGCGGTCAAACGACAGAACTACTCTATCGGGGCCACACCGAGAATTCACGGTCGATGTGGAGGCCGGAAAGGCCTAGAGGTATCCAAAAACAGAGACCTTCGGGCGCCGCGTGCGCGACGCCCGAAGATCCAAAAAGCGCAAAGCCCTTACTGTGAAATGTACTTCACGGGCTTTTTCATCATCGTCCACTCGCCCGTGTCCTTGTTGAAGACACAGTTACAGAAGGCGAGCCAGTTCTCGTCATCCATGTCGGGCTTGTCCGAGCGGAAGTAGTAGCCCGGCCAACGCGTTTCCTCACGGAAGAGGATCGAACGCATGTGAGCATCGCCCTGATACATCCGGTGGACACTCTCCCAGCATCGCATGAGCTCGTGCAGGTTCTCGGCAGCGAGACTACTCGCGTCTTCCCTAAGGAAGTCCATGAGCTCCATGCCTCTCTCGATCAGCTTGTCGCTGGTCTTGAACTGACTCGAAACACCACCCGCATACTCGTCCATAATCTTCTGCAGCCGGTACATGAACTGCGTGGGACGTATGTAGTTGGGGTTGATGTCCGGATCGGTCGTGGCACCCTTGTGCTCCTCGAACGTGTCGAGCGGCTTCAGGATCTCTGCAGTCAGCGCGTCGACCTCTGCCTGATCCACTTCGGGGGCAGCGGGATTGTCAACAACGTAGGACACCATGGCCTTGGCGGCGATGCGTCCCTCGGCGTGCGAACCGGAGGAGAACTTGTGGCTGGAGGCACCCGACGCGTCGCCCGCGGCAAACATGCCCGGAACGGTCGTCATGTGCGGAGGACCCCAACAGTACTCGTCCTTGGTCGCGTCGGTCTGGAGGTCTTCCGGACCGGATACCCAGGCACCGGACGCACCGGAGTGCGAGCCGATGAAGTACGGATCGCATGCCATGATCTCCGAGGGCTTTACCTCGGGCTCGGTGTTGGTGGCTGCCCACAGGATGGCCTGTGAAATGGTCATGTCCAGGAAGTCTTCCCAGGCCTCCTCCTCAAGCTTCCTGAGCTTCTTCTTGCGTTCCTTCGGATCCTCCGTCTGATCCGCGATCCGCTGGATCGCTTCGTGCGTCTGCATGTAGATCGGAGCCTTGCCGTCCATCACGTCCATCATCATCAGCCAGTTGCGGATGTTGGCCGGACGCGGCTTGACCTTGCCGTAAGGAGCCCACTTCTCCAACTCGCCGGCGTTCTCCTGCATGTAGTTGCCGCCCTGAGCATTGGTGGCAATCGACTTGAACAGCAGGAACCACGCACCGACCGGCCCGTAAGCGTCCTTGAAGCGTACCGGAATGAACCGGACTTCTTGGCAGGTCATCTCGGCACCGCCGTAGATGGTAAAGAAGGCACTGGCACCCGAGTTGAACGGCGGATACCACGAGCGGCCGAAGCCTTCGCCCGTGGAGCGCGGCTTGAACACGTGCACCGCACCACCCATGACACACAGGGTTGCCTTGGCTTTGAACACGTACACCTTGTTCTCACGAACGCTGAAGCCAATCGCCCCGACACACTTGCCGTCCTGGACCAGCGGGTGCGTGATGAAGACGCGTTCGATCAGTTCGCCACCGGCCTCTGCCAGAGCATTCTTGGCAGCCTCGGCCACGATCACTTTGTACGATTCGCCGTTGATCATCAACTGCCAACGACCCTCGTGAACGTACTTGCCTTCCTCGTCCTTCCAAATGGGCAAGCCCCATTTCTCGAACAGGTGGACCGACGAATCCACGTGGCGTGCGATGCTGGCCACGAGGTCTTCGCGGGTGATGCCCATCAAGTCGTTGCGGACGTAGGTGAGGTAGTCGTCCAGCGTGTTGTTGCCGCTGTTCAGGTCAACGTACTGATTGATAGCCGATAGGCCCATCGCCACGGCACCCGAGCGATCCATAGCCGCTTTGTCGACCACGGTCACCTTCAGCCCATGCTTTTTCGCCCAATAGGACGCTTCCACTGCCGCGCCACAGGCGGCCATCCCGCCCCCGCAGATCAGCAGGTCGGTCTCAACTGTTACCGTCTCAAAATCCGCCATTTACGTATCTCCTTTGAGTGTTTTTGCCGCAGAAAACAGACCCTTACACACGCCGCTCGATTACAGAGTCGGGACCTTGTCGAACTTTACGGGACCCTTCTCGGTGTTCAGGCCCGTCGGTTCGCACATCAGCGTCGGGCTCTTCAGATCGTCGTCGCCGGTCGGATAGTGATCGAACGGTTGGGCTTTGCCCTCCTCGACCCCTCTGCGGATTGGGAACTTGAAACGCTTCGGCCGAATTTCCTTACTGCGGAACTGAATCGTCCACATGATGTCTTCGGTGCTCCGCATTGCGGTGGCACTTGCACCAAGGGGCACAAAATCGGCATAGCCACGCACTTCGACCGCCTGCGTCGGGCAGATTTTTACACAGCTATAGCACTCCCAACACATCTGCGGATCTTGGTTGTAGGCCTTCATCTGCTCTTTGTCCAAGACCATCAGGTCGTTGGGGCAAATGTACTGGCAGGCGGTCTTGTCAAGAGCTTTGCAGCCGTCACATTTGTCCGGAATCACATAACTTGGCATGTTTGTTCCTTCCTCCTCGTGAGATAAGGGGATATCCGAAAACCTAACTGAAATATGTACTCGAAGCCGACATCGACATCGTTTGATAAAAGGCTATGTGGGTCCATTACGAAGGATTCCCACTGTTGGTTTCTAACCGAAGAAAATCGGGCGTCAAGCCCATCCGAGATTTTTTTCACGTTTCAGCGGTGAGATTCTTGTCTATCTGAGATTTTTTTCACGTTTGTTAAGTTTCCGTTGCGACAAATCGAGAGATTTATCACGAATTGGGGGGCTGGCCGTTTAGCTCACGCCGCTACTGTTTGAGATGGTAAGCGATTTCAGATAAGCCGACGGAAATATGTTCGTTGCGCACCAGCACGTCTGAAGGCACGCTAAGTTGAGTGGGCGAGAAGTTCCAGATCGCCTTTATGCCAGCCGTGACTAAGCGATCTGTCAATCCCTGAGACACTTCCGCCGGAGTTGTGAGGATAGCAAGACGAATAGATCGTCTTTTGATCAGGGGCTTCATCTCCTTCATAGGTTTTACGGTAAGTTCGGCGATCTTGCCGCCAATCTTTGATTTATCGTTATCGAAAACTGCAACAATCTGCAAACCGTAGCGGGCAAAGCCAGCAGCGAAACCTGAATACGCCAGGAGGGCGCCTCCCAAATGACCGGTACCTATCAACACCGACTCATACTTCTGATCGAACCCGAGCATGACCCGGATCGACCGGCACACTTCGCACACGTCGAATCCGACGCGGCCCATTCCCTGCAGCCCGATAGCGCCAAGATCCTTGCGGACTTGCGTCGGATCAATGTCCAGGGCTTCGGCCACCTGGGCGCTTGTAATGGTCTGTACAGGCTCCTTAGCGGTCAATTCCGCCAGGTACCGGTAGTAACGCATCAGTCGTTCGAGGACCACTCGCCTTAAGCGTGCCAAAAATCGGCCCTCCTCATACTGAATTGGTAGCTCATGCAATGTTCCCCATATACTGCAGAACTAAGCATCGCTTGAAAAGACGTTTTGTGAGAAATCGTGAAAAAAATCTCATAATGCCTAATTGTGCTGATGCATGGCGGCGACATCGCATGCGCGGGCGGCTGAAAGCTCAACTCGTCCGAACACAAAAAAAGAAAGTCACGCTCGATTACCACTGCTTGATCGCTTGACCTAGGCCGAAAGACGGGCTTAGGCTGATGGGATGAACCATAGCGAGATTATGCGTCGCATCGAGGAACTGACGGGGCGCAAGCCCTCGGCCCCTGCGCGAATCGTGACCGACACGACGGACTTTATGAACATTCGTCCCGGTCACGTCATCCATCTCGGGTCTCGGTTCTACCTTGTGGAAAGGGACATGAAAGAAGGCCGCTTTGGAATCGACGATCAACCGAAATTCTGGGTCAAGAAAGCCGTGGACCTAGGGTCCGGGCAAGACAAAGTCCTAAAATTAGCCTTCCACGAGGAATTCACTATCCGCATCGGACTTCTCCGGATGCGGTGCTATCGGGATCCCCTTAAGGAAGGCAAGCTTCTCGATCTCGTGCGCGGGGACGCACGCTTCATGCAGGGATGGCCCGAGAAGGACGATCAGGGCAATCCGGTTCGAGTGATCGACTTCATCCGCGGACGCAACCTCTACCGGTATCTGAGCGATTTGCAGATGGACCACCGGATCTATTTCGACACGGTGCTGCCGGGAGTCCTCCGCAAATTGGTCGATGCGTTCGATGCCATCACTATGATCCACCGGCACGGTTACAATCATGGCGACATTCGCAACGATCACATCCTGATCGAATCGGGCACCGAACAATTCCGCTGGATCGACTACGACTTCTGCCAGGACATTCCCGACTTCGACATCTGGTCGCTAGGAAACGTGCTCTTGTATGTGGTAGGCAAAGGGGAACGCACGTTTCACGACGTGGACGCCGGGCGGCTGCAGCTGGCCGCGGAAGAGAGCCTCTCCAAGCAGGACGCGTCTGCCTTCTTTGCGCATCGCATCATGAACCTTCGGAAGCTGTTCCCCTGGATACCGTCCGAGTTGAACGACATTCTTATGCGTTTTTCTTACGGGACCCGGGTTTTCTACGAAACGGCACAGGCGCTACTTGATGACCTGCGTCCCGTGGTACAATCGTTGGTGCGGCAAACCGACAACACGGAAGCGGAAACCGAGTCATGAAAACCGCGATCGTCGGAGGAGGCCGAGGCTGTCGCTCTCTGCTCGAGTTCATCCTCGAACGAGGGCTCGTTGAACTCCCGCTCGATGTCCGCTTGGTCTGCGATCTGCAGAGCAACGCTGCGGGCATCGTCTACGCCGCCGAGCGAGGTATCGCCACCGGCTCTGAACTGGGCGACGTCTTTCGCGTTCCGGATCTGGAACTGATCATCGAACTGACTGGTGACGAAGAAACGGCGGACGAGATCCAGCAGCGATGCCCGCCGGGTGTCCGTGTCATGGATCACGACGTTGCACGGATCTTCTGGGATTTGATCCAGGTGCAACAGACCCTGGAGAAGGGACAAAAGCAAACACAGAGAATCCTCGACAGCATCCCCGACATTGTCATGGTGCTGGATCACGAGATGCGGATTCAAACGGTCAACGCCGGGTTCTCGCATTTCACGGGGATGAGTTCTTCCCAAGCGTGTGGCCTGCCCTGCTACGACGTGCTGTGCCGAAGGCTGAAGCCGCCGTCAGTCGATGATCTCACTTGTCCCTTTCGACGAGTCGTCGCGACGGGCAAACGTCTCGAAATGGTGCAGGTGTTCGACTACGTGAAGGTGCCGGGGCTCGAACAGTACTTCGACGTGACCATGATTCCTCTGGCAAAAGAAGGCGGCAAGGTCACCCAGGTTGTTGAGACCCTTCATCCAATCAACGAACGCGTGCGGCTTCAACGCGAGGTTGAGGAGGCGGCTGATCGCTTTCGACAGTTCATTGACTCGGCCCGCGACCTGATTTCCATCAAAGACCTGGAGGGGCGCTACACCGTAGCCAATCTGGCAACCGCCAATGCATTTGGAATGAACGTGGAAGAACTGATAGGCAAGACGGCCGAGGAGCTCTATCCGCCCAGCATCGCCGATTGGATCTCGCGTCACGACCAGCAGGTGATCAGGCGGGGCGAGCCGGTCAGATTCGAGGAGACGCTGACGTTGGAGGATCGGGAGATCCACCTTGGCACCGTTCGGTTTCCCTTGCGAGACTATAAGGGAGACGTGGTAGGAGTTTGTACGATTTCCCGGGACATCACGGCGGAGCGACGACTGCAGAATCAGTTGGTCCACGCGGACAAACTGGCGGCCATAGGAAAACTTGCCGCCGGAGTCGCTCACGAGATTAATAACCCGCTTACGGGCATCCTTGCCTACTCTGAAGATCTATTGGAGGAGATGGAAGACGACGCCGAACTGGCGGATGACTGCCGCGTTATCATCCGTGAAACGCTGCGTTGCCGAGACATCGTCAGGAACTTGCTTGACTTCGCTCGGCAAACGCCCGGGATCTTTGAGAAGACGGATCTGGAGACTGTCGTGGACAATACCCTGACACTCGTCCGGGGCCAGGCTACCTTCAAAGACATCGACATCGAACGAAGAACGACTAAGGGGCTTCCCTCTGTCGCTGGGGACGAGCGTCAATTGGAGCAGGTCGTCCTCAACCTCCTGGTAAACGCGGCAGAAGAAATGGGCGGCAAGGGCAAGATCGAAATCTCGACGAACGTGGTCGAAGGGGGGAAGTACTGCCAGATGACAGTGGCGGACAATGGCCCGGGAATTCCAGACTACGCGATCGCTCGAATCTTCGAGCCTTTTTTCTCTACGAAAACGACCAGTCACGGACTCGGGCTCGCGGTCAGTTGGGGCATTGTGGAGCAACACGGCGGGAGGATCGACGTGAGAAACCGCGAGGAAGGCGGCGCCATATTCGAAGTGGTCCTGCCCATATGGGAGGAAGACAAATGACGGCGGATACCAAGGTGCTGGTAGTGGACGACGAGCAGGTTGTGCTGGACAGCGTCCGCAAGCACTTGAGACGCGAAGGCTACGAGATTCAAACGGTGCTGACCGGAAACGAGGCGATCGACGTCCTTGAATCCGGTTGGCCCGAGGTAGTTATCACCGACCTGATGATGCCCGGCATGGATGGTCTGGAATTGCTTGAGCGAGTTCGTGATTCAGAGCCGGAGATCCCCGTCATAATGATTACGGGTTTCGCCACGATGCGAACCGCATTGCAGGCGCTCAGAGAAGGGGCCTTCGACTACATCGCCAAGCCGTTTACGCGAGCCGAGCTACAGGGGGTCGTTGTCCGAGCCGCACGTCAGGCTGCACAGACTCGAGAGCAGCAACCGCCAGTTCCCAAAGACGAGGACGCTGGAGCGGAGCCTAGGCATCATCTGGGTGGCCATTGCTGGATCAGCGTCGAGTCGGACGGATCAGCCCGGATTGGCCTCGAACGAGACTTTGCTGATACCGTGGGCGAGGTAGTCGAATTGGAATTGCCATCGGTCGGCGACTATCTGGAGCAGGGAAGCCTCTGTTTGCGTTTCCTGACTGACGATCAGCGAAGTCACACGCTGT
>CAZUAH010000060.1:0-42086 GCA_964617665.1 uncultured Pirellulaceae bacterium | reverse complement strand
GCATCAAGACCGGCAAGAAGACGATCATGAACGTCGAAGCCAGTGCCGACGTGGCCATCCTGACCGTGTTAGGCAACCTATCATTCCTGCTGGGCCGCAAGCTCAAGTGGGACCAAAGCAAACGCGAAATCGTCGGCGACGAACAAGCCCGGCGACTCATGGGCCGACCGCAACGGTACCCATACGTGCTGTAGCGGGATGCGGGTGGCGGGATGCGAGATTCGTGATGCGAGATTCGTGATGCGGGTTGCGAGATGGAGGGCCTCAGGCATGAGTTACAGGAAACTGGATATCTGGCAATTGGCCAGGGAGTTGACTGTTGACGTGCACGAGATGACCCTTCAGAAGCTTCCCAAGTTCGAGCTGTACGAAGAAGCCTCGCAAATCCGCGGGTCCATGAAGTCAGTGAAATCAAACATCGTCGAGGGCTACGGACGCAGGCGATACAAGCAGGATTTCATCAGATTTCTCACCTACGCTCACGCGTCGTGTGACGAGACGATAGATCACCTGGAAACGTTGTTTGAGACCAGATCGCTGACGGATGAACCGTTCTACCACAGGCTCCACGAACGGCTCGATACCCTTGGGCGGAAGCTAAACAGGTTCATCCAAGGTGTCGAGAAGTCGCACAACAGCGTACGTGAAGAACCCACAGACTACAGCGTGTACTAATGACCACGGAAACGCGATGCGGGATGCACGACACGTATCCCGTATCCCATATCCCGAATCACACACCAACAAGGACACCATCCATGGCAGAATTGACCCTTGATACTCTGATCGAGAACATTCAGAGCACTGACGATACGGTGCGTGCTGCGGCTCGTGACGGTGCCGGCCCCGTGGGGGCTAAGGCTGTGCTTCCGCTGGCGAAGATCGCTGCAGGCGGAGAGCTGGAGGTGGCGCGAGCGGCCAACCGGGCGATTCAGAATATCGTCTATTACGCCGGTCGTCCTGGTGCGGAAAACGGAGCGAAAGCCGTGGCGGCCGAGTTGCTCAAGCTGCTCGGCGATTCCCAGCCGCTGCAGTTGCGTCGCGACGCGTTGTGGATGACGTGGCAGATCGCTGGCGAGGAAGCGGTCGAGCCGGTCGCAGCCCTGTTGGCCAACGCCGAGCTTCACGAGGATGCGCGTATGGCACTGGAGCGTCTGCCCGGCGACAAGGCGACCGCCGTGCTGAAAGAGGCGCTGGCTAAGGCCGCCGATGCTCAGAAGCCCGCGCTGGCCCACTCGCTTCGCGTGCGTGGTGTCGAGACACCCGGTGTGCCCGACATGCGGCTCGTGCCGACCAAGAAGACATCGGTCAAACCGGTTGGCCGATGAGTCGAGCTTGGGGGTTGCTGTGGGGCACGTTGGAATCGTGCCCCACACCTGGTCCGTAGCCGTTGGGCCAAGTTCACATAGGAGTCTGCCAAGTGAGGCAATGGCTGAGATCATGGTTTGTCGGGTGCATGATACTCGTTGCTGCGGGGTGCCCGTCCGGGCCGCGCCAGGAAGTAGCCCCGCGCGAGGACATTTCAGAGCAACAGGCTGACCCTTCCCCTGATACTGCACCGCCCGATGTGCCGCAGGGTGACGCGATAACCTTTGCCCCCCTTTTTGAGCAGATCAACCAGTGGGGCGGCGAGGTCGAGTTCGATGACGAGGGACGACTGGTCGGCGTCGATCTGCTCGGAGCGAGCCTCGCGGATGCCGATGCGGAACAGTTGGCCGCGCTGCCCAATCTAATTCGGCTGCAGTTGAAAGGCGCTGGGATCACGGACGCGTCTATGCCGCATTTGGCTGGCATCAAGGGATTGACGACCCTGGACCTGGACAACGTCGGTGTGACTGACGCGGGCGTGAAGACGCTCGCAGCCCTCGAAAACCTCAACTCACTGCGCCTGCACCGCTTGTCCCGAATGTCCGACGCTGCGGCGGAATATTTCAAGGAGTTTCCTCGGCTCGAACATCTGATACTGACCGACAGCTACATCAGTGACGGCGGCCTGGATCCCATCTCCAAACTGGAAAACCTCCGCACGCTCGATCTCGAAGGCAGCGACCAGATTGGTGACGGCGGTCTCGAACTGGTGGCCGGCATGAAGAACCTCCAAACGCTCCGCGTACGCAGCCGTGCGGTTGGTGACGGCGGCCTGGAGTTTCTTTCCGCGATGAGCCAGTTACGCACGCTGGCCGTCGAGGATTCTTACGCGGTGAGCGATTACGGCCTTGAATTCGTCGCCCGATTAACCGACTTGGAGGATCTTTCCCTGGCGCAGAACTTTCAGGTCACCGACGAAGGCTTGGCGCATCTGGCTGGGCTGACCAAGTTGCGGCGGTTAGATCTCCGCCGGGTGGCAACCGATGGTAGCGGACTGGTTCACCTGAAAAGCATGCAGAACCTCGAGTGGTTAGACCTGGGTGGCACTTACCTCGCGGACGAGGCGCTGGTGCATCTGAAGGAGTTGCCAGGATTGAAGTCACTGAACGTGATGTCGACACCCCTGACCGACACCGGCATGCAGACGCTCGGCGAATTGACTGGTCTGCGGGCCCTGATCCTGCGCGATGCGGGAATCTCTGACGCCGGCCTGTCGAAATTGACGACGATCCGTAACCTGGGACGGTTAGACCTGCGCAACGTCGCCATCACCGACACCGCCGTACTGCACCTTGCACAGTTCACGCAACTCAAGGAACTCGACATCTCAGGGACTAGCATCTCGGAAGAGGGACTGGCCGAACTGACAAAGGCACTTCCCAAAACGAAGATCGCCCACTAATCAACAACCTGCGGAAGCCGATGGTTTCGATTCAGCGTGCTCCACCCTCCTCTCGAAGCGCTGCACTTCTCAGACCCGGCTACTATCACTGCCCGTTGACGTTACTCCGGCCACGTGGTTGTTTCGGACGGTTCTTCGTTCCTTGATTGTGCATCATGAAATGCAGATCCAAGCGGGTCGGTCGATCCTCCGTGTCTAAGACCAACACGACGTGGCTGCTACGCATCGCATTGCTCCTTGCGCAAAGCCTTGCCTGTGGCGTTAGCCGTGGCGACACGATATTCTTTGTATTTGGCCAGTCTCGTAGTCGAGCTCGTTATGGAGTTGCCAACAGCGCAGTCTCTGCAGCCGCAGATTCTATCAAATTCCGGAGCACCCGTAATGTATCGCCAGCGCATCACTCGTCGAGAAATGTTGTGGTCTTCGGCAGCGTCGTTGGGCGGAGCCGTTGTTGCGACACGCACCCGAGCCGACGAGAAGACGTCATCTGGAATTCAAGCGTTGAAGAGGCCCGTGACATGGCAGCGGGATCCACGGAATCCGATTCTACCACCCGGCAAGGCAGGTTCGTTCGATTCAACACGGTGCATGAATCCATGGGTGTGTCGTGTGGGTGACCAGTATCATTTGTATTACTCTGGCGGCGACGATAAGGGCCGCCAACGTATTTGTCTCGCCACGGCTTCGGTCGACGATCTTGGCGCGTGGCAACGGCATGGGCCGTTGTTCGACGTCGGACCGGACGGTGCATTCGACGCACGCTGGTGTGTACTGCCGCACGTTATCCAGATGGCGCCAGATCGTTGGCATTTGTACTACACGGGCAATTGCGGCCGCGGCAAAGGGCTAAGTGCGTTTCCTGCGATCGGAATGGCGATTAGCCGAGATGGAAAGTCATGGGAGAAGTACGAAGACAATCCGGTGCTCCAGCGCAGCGGCAAGGATGGCGATCCCGACGCCATCGGCATGGCTGGCGGATCGGTGCTGCGGGTCCGTTTGCCCGGCGGCGACTCCGAATGGCGATTCTACTACACGGGTTGCCCGACGGTTGGCGACACCGTGTTTCTGGATCAAAACAAGACGGTTTGCTTGGCGGTCTCACCGGACGGCATCCATTGGACAAAACGCGGCGCCGTGATGCTGCGCGATCCGGATCGCGACTACGAGAACGTTGCAGCAGCCGGGCCGGTCGTACATCAGAACGCCGATGGCAGTTTTCGTATGTGGTACTCGGCCATCGGCACGCGTTGGAACTACTACAGCATCTGCTACGCGGAATCAGACGACGGAATCGACTGGCGGCGTGGAAAACGCTACGGCGACAACCTGCAACTGACACCGCAAGGCGACGGTTGGGAAAAGCAAATGGTCGAATACCCCTCCGTAATTCAGGAGGGAGATCGGCTGAGGTTGTTTTACTGCGGCAATGGCTACGGCCGGACGGGAATCGGCACCGCGCTGAGCGACGCATAACAAGGCGAGTCTGGACATATTGGGAGGCTACAACTGATGACACTGAACACCGTTTTCGTCTTGTGCCTGCTGGCAAGCGATCTTTCGTATCACGAAGACTTCGTCACAAACCCGTCATTTGAAGAGGACCGCGATCGGGATACACTCCCCGACGGCTGGCGTCCGTATGCCTTCGATTCGCCGGCGCGGTTGGAGTGGGATGACGCCGTCTCGCGAACGGGCAAACGCAGCTTCAAAATCAGCGATTCCTTCCGGTCGGGCGACCAACGCGATTGGCAGCGTTGCACGGGACGCTGGGTTGCCGCGGCGCGGCCGATCGCACCGGGGAGCGAATACAAGCTGGAAGTGTGGGTCAAGACCGAAAGCGTCACGGGACAGGCCTATGCGCATTTGGCTTGGCAACGTGGTTCGCGGTGGTTGAGCGAAATCGGGACCGAACGTGCCTCGGGCACCGAAGACTGGCGGAAGTTGACAGTCTCGGCCGTTGCGCCGGCGGATGCGGACTCGTTGATCGTCTCGTTGAACCTGGCTCGCAGTAAAGGATCGGCTTGGTTTGACGACGTGAAGGTGTCCGGCAAGAGCGACGAGCTGCCCGAAGTGGAATACGTCTTCAAGGACACCCAGGACTGGTTTCCGTTCGAGTTTCCGCTGGACGATACGAATCTGGACAGTATCGACCTGACCGGCCTTCTGGACGCTCCCGCCGGAAAGCGCGGGTTTGTTACGGTACGACCGGATGGGCATTTCTATTTCGAGGATGGTACGCGGGCGCGATTCTTCGGCACGAACGTGGGTGGCCGCGACTGCGCGCCGGAAAAAGACTTGGCCCGTGTTGTTGCCGCTCGATTGGCCAAGTACGGCGTTAATATGCTCCGGCTGCATTCGATGGACGGCCGCTGGGGACCGCTGATCGACTATCGCGGCGGCACCAGCCAGCAGTTTGATGCCGATGCCCTCGATCGGATCGACTACTTCATCGCGGAACTCAAGAAGCGAGGCATCTATGTTTATCTCGACTTGCTCGATTACCGGCAGTTTCGCACGGCCGATGGCGTGAAGCACGGCGACGATTTCACGCACAACTGGCAGGGTTCGATGAAGGGCGCGTCCATTTTCGATGGACGGATGATCGAATTGCAGAAAGACTACGCCACAAAGCTGCTCACGCACCGCAACCCTTACACAGGACTGCGCTACGTGGACGAGCCCGCTATCGCCGTGGTCGAAACGACGAACGAAAATTCGATCTTCTACTTCTTCAACATGTCTGGATTGTCGCTGCCGTATTATCGCGACCAGCTACAACAACGCTGGAACCAATGGTTGGCGTCGCGATACGACAGCCGACAAGAGTTGGCAAACGCGTGGACGGATAAAAAAGGCCACTGCGCACTGCTGCCGGACGAGATTCCGGCAAAGGGGAATGTGGCGATGTCTTACGGTATGCTCGGCCGTTTCCGGCCGACTGCGGACGGGAAGCCGGTCGATCCGTTGCTCAGCCCGCCGCGCGTGAGCGATATGCTGCGCTTCCTCGTCGAGATTCAGCGGCGCTACTACGAGACGATGCGGAGTCATTTGAAGCAACTCGGCGTTCGGGTACCGATCGCAGGTACGAACCAGCAGTTCGTCGTGGTCGATACGGAGGTCGACTCCATGAACGACTTCATGTCGCGAAATCAGTATTGGCGTCATCCCCACCGCAGCGCGAAACCGTTCTACAAGTTTGCCAACGACCCGTTGGTCAACGTCGACATTCCCACCGAGCGCAATCCGCTGTCAGTGATTGCCCGTACAACCGTGGCCGGAAAACCGCAAGCGGTTGCCGAGTTCAACTTCCCGTGGCCGAACGAGTACCGTAGCGAAGGGCTGCTGATGGCGGCCGCCTATTCCTGTTTGCAGGATTGGGACATCTTCTTGCTGTTCTCGTACGAACTGAAGGACAAGCGTTTGTCGATGTTTCGCAGCCAGTCCGATCCGGCCCGCTGGGGCGAATTCCCCGCAGCCGCATTGATGTTCCACCGGAATGACGTTGCCGCAGCCCGGAACGAAGTGCATGTCGTCCACACGCCGGAGGACACCTACACGCCACGTCCGCACACTCGGAATGCCAAGTACACCAACTACCGATTCCTCATGTTCACGTCAAAGGTGCGAAACGTGTTCATCGAAGACGCCTATCGCGAGGATGCGGACGTAGTGTTGGCCAGCGGACCGTCGGCGGACGCTAGGGTCGAAGGCGATACGAACGTGGTGCGGTTTGCCGAACGACCGTGGGAACAGTGGCTGTATCCGAAGTTTGTCGAAGCGGCCCGCGAGTTGCGATTGGCGGGCTACGACCGCATGGATGCCGAAGCAAAGCGAATGGACAGCGATACCGGCGAACTGTCCCTGGACTATGGCGAAGGCGTGTTGACGATCAATTCGCCCTGCACCAAATCGGCCATCGGTTATCTCGCCAAGGCCGACGCGATTGACCTTGGCGGCCTGCATGTTGATTGCCAAACAGATTTTGCCACGGTGACCGCCACGTCGCTGGACGAGGCCCCGATCGGCCAATCGCGTCACGTGCTGTTGACCTCGGTCGGCAGGGCTGAAAACACCGCACAGGGCTTCTGGCCACCGACTGCGAAACAACGTTCTTGGGGGCCCATGTCGTGGATGCTGCCCGGCGAGGGCCGGCTGCCGGTCATCGTCGAACCGGTCGACGCGGAAGTCCGCCTCGAAGTTCCAGGGCCGGCGATCACCTACGCGCTGGACGCGACCGGCAAACGCAGTCACCGCCTCGAAACGACCAACGACTCCGGCACACTGCGACTGAATCCAGCGGCCGCGCGAAGTATATGGTGCGAAATCGTCGTCCCGTAGAAACGCAACGGTCGTTGCCTGAGCGTGTTGCCTCGTTTGGGTATTCGGGAGCCAAGTCTGTCAATCTACGAAATCTCCTATTCGAGCCTGACGACGTCTCTTCCCGAAATGGCGAACAGTACAAGCGAGACGTCAAGTGCGTTGTCGTGTCTGGCAATGACTTGTACGATCTTCCTGTCCGGGCGCGGATTCACCCATTCCCACTGAAACAGGTGAACATCGTTTCCGTCGACGTCCCTCAGCGTGTGCATATGTCGATTGTCGTTGGTCGCGCGATTGATCGTAGGCACATCGAATCGCCGAATGTTGTACTCGAAGCGAAGCGGCAAGACCGCTTCCTCCCCGTCGTCGTAGCGGACGATGTAATCTCCGCAAGGAAATCCGTACGGCCACTGGCGGTAGGTCGTCGGTATGATCCCGTCCCGGCTGTGAAGGTGCGCCGCGTGCAGGAAGACCAGCGACGAGTAGTGGCCTTCGATCGGCATCGACACCTCGGGGCTGCCTTTGCGTACAACGACGCAGTTGTTGCCCTTTTCAGGGCCGATGACGGTCGGCACAAATCCAATTTCCGTCTCGCCGCCGTCTACAATCACCGGGGTGTCACGCTTTTGGTATGCCTCGGGTTTCGCCCTTTTCAGGAAAGCACAGAACCGCTGGTTCATCTGCGCTCGGATGTCCAGCGGCCGGATCTTCTCGCTCGCGTGCGGATTCGGTCTCACGGCGAATTGGTTCCTGACGGCTACCAATCGACCGGAGTTCACGAGATCTTCCCACGACAACCTGTTGTCCCGAGTGAGATTCCAGGCATGATCTGCCGCTCGGAACAGTGTGTACATGTTGGTTGTGGTTTTCAGTTCGCTGGGCATCTTCTTCGTGTCGCCAAACGAGTACATGCCCTTGCCATAACCAGTCACGAACGATTCCATGCCTTCCGGGATCAACCGCATCCCAGTCGGATTCATCCAAACCGCGAGCCCCTTCTTGGCAAACCACTTGGGGATGTCATCCGGCGAACTCCAGTGCAGTACAATCGAGTCTTTCGGAAAGTTGTCCGCAACTCGATAGGTATCGAACCGTTTACCGTTGTGATAGGGCGTGATCATGTCGTGGTAAATCATCATGGTGATGCCCTTTTGCCTTAGCCAGTCACCCAGCTTCGTGTGAAAGTCTAAGAAAGCTGCGGATCGAGTCTTTCCGCGAAGCAGCGGCTGCAAAGGCTCGTCGCGCAGCCGAGTGTGCCACCATTCATCGCTCTTGGGTGACACATACTTCGGCTTGAGTGCTTCGATTACGTCCAGCATGCAGTCGTAGACGATCTTGTCATGGTCCGGATGAGTGACATCGCCTTGCGACTGCCATCCGCTTTCCTTCAACTCCGGATGATAGCCAATGGTCAGCCACCAATTGGCATGACCGCCGATCTGCCAGGCGGGACACAAGTCGATGAAGTTATCGCGACAGAACTGGCCAAACTTTCGCAAGTCGTCCAAGGTGTACATCTTCTCCGAGCCGTTGAATTCGGGCCTCCGTTCGTAGAACGTAACGGCCGATAAATCCAGAAAGAACACGTTCAGTTTGTTGCCGGCCACGAACCTGTCGGTCCACTCGACCAGAAAGTCGATGCCTCGGTTTTCGTTAAGCGTGCGGTTCTTGAAGTGGTGTGGATGCTCCAGCCGGCACAGCCGGTTGCGCATGTCGGGCCAGTCGAGGATCTCGACGCACGGCACGGGCATCGAGTCTTTGATGCGCATAGAACTCTTCAGAAGCTGAAAGAACGTGATGCCTCCGTAATACAAACCCGCTTCATCGGCGCCGGCAATGACCACGCGATTCGGTTCGACCACCAGGCAATAGCCCTCTGGCTTGAGTTCTATCGGCACGCCACTGAACTCAACCGATTCAGCAACCTGCAAGACGATACCTTCAACCGGCAGCCGTTCACCTGACGGTCGCAATGGAAGCTCGATGCCCGTATGGTCGCGGTACTTCCGCCGAAAGATCTCCGCGGTCTTTTCCGATCGGGACGAAGCATCCGCCGGCAGGAAGACTGAGGTTCGAGCACGCGCTGAAAAGACGCCTTCCTGCCAAACGACCTGCTTCGGCTGAGGTGAGAGAACGCGATCGCCAAAGGATACGGCCTCGACCGTCGGCTTCTCGATCTTTTTCCGGCATAGATTGAGCTTCTGCAGACGATAGACCACGTTCTTGTCGTGTCCGTGATTGTTCGTATCGACGGCCAAGCGAACCCAGGTCAGCAAGTCCCAGTTCGGCGGAAACTTCGCCCGGCGAAAGCCACTGGTTATCCGATACTCGTGCTTTCCTTTCTCCAATGTCAGACGTGTGGTCAATTGGGTGTTGTCGGAAAAGGCGGCAGACACACTGATGTGGCTATAGTCGTCTCTGTCGTAGTCCAAAACGAGCTTCAAGCCATCGTGTCGAAGGCCCTGTTCGGGTTTGGGGATATGTTCAAACGCGATCAGGGACATGGCCGTCCCTCGCTCCTTGCGATAGGAGATTTCGACGTACTGCTCGTCGTTCTTGACAACCTGCTTGGTGACGGGGATTAGGTTACTCCCTTCCTTCCAAGTAGCCGTGTAGTTCCGTATGGTGTCCAGGCCGTGTCGTTCCGGATCGAACAAGACGACTTCGCCACCTTCAAGCGTTGGTTCGATCTTGCGATGTTCGGCTCCCAGGAGTACGGGTAGAAAACCGAGTACGCCAACCGTGGTCACAAACGTTATTCTAAGGGACATCGGTCTTTCTCCTGGCTGGAACGAGACGTCCTACAGATGGACGTCTGGCTATCCAGACGACGAATACGGATTCCGGGAAAGCAATCGCTATCAGTCAAGCGGAAGCCATTCGATGCCGTTTGGCGTTGCCCGGAATCGCTTGGCTCGGATGCTGGAACCGCCACCCTCTTCGTAGTAGACGATCAATACCGTTCCGTCTTTCAGGTTCACCATGGACGGGTATGCCCCGCCGACCGTGTCGACCAAAACGTTTTCGCTCCACGTTTTACACTCGTCCAGACTGTAATGCAGGCTGGTCGATGGCACGCGATGGGCCAGCAGGATGATGTCGTCGCGCGTACGCAGAAAGTAAGGGCAGTGGCCGGGAAACCCCATCGGCTTCGAGACGCTCCACGTCTTGCCACGGTCTCTGGAAACGGTAGAGCACATATGTGGCCGCTGGGCGGCGTACAGCGTTCCATCTTTCAGTTCGATAACGTCTGTTTCGGCATCCAGCCGAATCCCCCCGTTGTCAATGTCGATCACGTCGCTCCACGTCTTGGCTCCATCGTCGCTGATCGTGACCGCGCCTGCGGCCGACTGCTTCGTCTCCCGATACAGTCCCAGAATCAGCCGGCCATCCGACAATTCACGGATCGGAGCGCTACAGTATGCGCCTTCGGCGATCTGTCGCGGCTCGGACCACGTCTCGCCCAAATCGTCGGATGTGACCATCCAACTGCCCAGGCCGATCCAACGTTTTCCCGGTTCGTCGGTCTTTCGCAGCGAAAAGAAATTGCAGGTCAATAGACCGCTGTTCAATTGCACAATAGACGGATCGCGGTCGTCGTCGGGACCGTCGTACAGTACTTTGGCGTCGCTCCACGTCCGTCCTTCGTCGCTGGACATGCAGCAGCTAATGCGGCCACCTTTGGGCAAGTCCTCGTTCGGCAAGGCCACGTGACCGTAGCCAGCGTAGAAAACGGCCATCAGCCGTCCGTCGCTCAGCCGGCACACGTCAGGGAATGCTTCGTAACCGCCGGCCCCTGCATCCGTGCAAACGTGGACGAATGGCTTGGGCGGGATTCGCAAATCACTGGTCATCGCTCGACCGCGCCCTGTGACGACGATGTCCTTGACATGAGCCACACCTTGATTTGCATAGAAGCCGATTCGTCCGCCTTTCAGCGTCGAGTCTTTTGCCTCGTAGAGCAACTTCCCGTTTAGCGACACCTTAAGTGTATCGCCGACGGATTCGAGTTGTCCCTCGTGCCATTGACCTGCCGGCTTCTGCAGGCCACCAACTCGCTTGATTTCGCTCCACGAGACGCTCGAGTCGGACCGGACGAGGATGGCTTGAGTACGGTCGAAATGGACGTAGTAGTAGGTCGCGGCGTCCACAGCCCGCACGACAAACCCACACGCCAGCACGCCGCGCTCTGCCGGTTCCACCAGAAACTTCGCCCGCAGTGTCACATCATCCCATTCCATCGGCTTGTAGATTGCCCGTGACATCAGCTTCCGGCCATCGAACACCAACTCGCCGTCACGGATCGACGCCGTGTCCTCCAAGAATACCCAATTGTCGGCCGCTCCTTCCGCCGACAAGTCGATGGAAACTTCTTCCGCGCGGCTCCGTTGCGGTCCCAAGCACATAGATCCGACGGTAAGACAACATAGCGTGAAGAAACAGATTGACTTCATTTGACATCCTCCGTTGGGGCGATACAGGTTGCGGTTTCCGTCATTCGTCCGTTCTGCCAAGACATCACGGTCACTTTCCCGAGTCGTGGTACCTTGCCGTGTGCGGATCCAAAGCTGATGATAACCGCGATTCTATCCGCCATGCCACATAGGAGCGACCAAAAGATGACGCGATACGTGATCTTTGCCATGACAGCTTCAACGATCGTCTGGGCCGCCATGTCCGCATGGTGCGGCGAGCCGGCACCTCGGGCGGGCGGCCAACCGGACGATCCCCATGTGTTTGTCAATGTTCGCAACTTCGCCCATTTGGCGAACGACGACGACTGGTCGCCGGCAATCCAGGCGGCGATCGACTATGTGTGCAAAGACAATGGTTTCGATGCCGGCGGCACTGTGCTGTTTCCTGCCGGAACGTATCGAATTGATCGTCCGATTGTCGTCGGCGAGAAGCCCGCGCACTGGGGCTTGCGGCTATCGGGCTACGGCGCAACGTTGGTCGGGACTCCCGAGTTGGACAAGCAACCTTTGCCCGATCCGGAGCCGGAAGCGAAGGACAAAGGCGTACCGATGCTGGTGCTCGAAGCGCCGGAAGGTATTGAAGGGGCCGGGTACTGCGTCGAGGGGTTGCGACTGACGCGCGAGCGCGAGCCAGGGTCCTCGGTCACGGGTGTGGGGATTTCCGTCCCGTACAAAGAAGTACCGAAAGGCACCACGATCCGCAACGTGAAGATCCACGGCCAGAAGGTCGGCGTTCACATCAAGTTCGCCTGGCAGATCTATTTCACGGACTGCATCTTTCGCGGCAACGAGACGGGTATGATCATCCAGTGCCACGGCAACAACATCGGCATCACGAACTGCATCTTCCGCCGCAACCATCATCACGGCTTGGTGATCGGCCCGGACCGCGGGCAGACCGCGTCGAATGCACAGCATATCTTGAACTCCATCTTTGAGGCCAACAAGGGTTACGGGATCCTGCTGCTCACCAGCGGACAGACCATGATCACGGGCAACTACTTCGAATCAAACGGCAACGCCATCGGGGCGATGAGTGCTTGGCATACGACGATCGACACCAACTTCTTTTGGGGCAGCTACGGCCATGGATGGGAAGTCAATCCATACTCTGACAGCGCGCACATTGTCGCGGGAAAAGCGCGCAGCCTGCAACTTCGCAACAACCAATACAGCCAAGTCGCCGCCTGGTTCTGCCGCAAGGAGGGTAGCGAGAAGTGGGAATATGCACCGCGAGCAAAAGGCCCGCATGGCGTACGCGAGCACAAGCCAAGGCTGCCCGACAAGCAAGCGGGTTACGAGTACCGAGAGTTGCCTTGCCCCATCCTCGTCGTTGGCATGGTCTGGGACGACGGCAACGTGTTCGACGCGTTGCCGCTGGTGCACCACAAAGCGAACATCAGCCAGTCGCGAGTGGCCAAGGACAGCGGGCTGCTGTACTACGAGTACGACGCCGACACCAACGAGTTTTTGGTCAAGAGTCTGTTGCCGGAAAAAACACAATGAACAAGTTGGCACTACGCAAAGGACTCGCATTCGCCTTCGTGCGAACGTACGAAGCCACCAACGATGAGTTCATCAAACACGCCGCCAAGAGCCTAGGGGTTCCCCTGACGCCTGAACTGGTGCACGCGCTGTCCCACGAATCGGCCGTTCGGGCGTGGTGGAAGCCGCGTTTCGAGTTGACTTTCTGGGCGTTCACGGCGAAACTAGATTGTCCGCTGACGTCAGCCGATTTTCTTCCAGGGTGCACGTCTTCGCGGCCCACCGGATCGACTAACAGAATTGAATACTCATAACGTCAAATGGAGAGGTAGCTTCAATGGCAGACAAGACTGACCGTCGGTGTTTCCTGGCTCGTGGGGTCTTAGGGGCGACCGCGATGGGCGCGGCATATGGCAGCATCGAGGAGAACATCTTGAATGCCGCTGTCCAGGATGGGAGTGCTCAAACAAACGCAAGCGAGAAGCCCAAGACGGACATCCCACCCGGCAGCCTGCAGTGTGGCAAGATCTGCGATGTCACCCTCAGCCGCATCTTCCTTGGCGGCAACCTGATCGGTGGCTGGGCCCATAGTCGCGACTTGATGTACGCCTCGAAGCTGTTCACCTCCTACAACACCGAGGCCAAGATCTTCGAGACGTTGGACCTTGCCCAAGCGTGCGGCGTCAACACGATCCAGATAGATCCCAAGTGCTGGGATCCGATCGTGAAATACAACCAGAATCGCGACGACAAGATTCAAACCATGGTCTGCGTACCGCTGAACGCGGACAAGACCAAGATGAACGATGACATCAAACGCCAAGTAGACTTAGGTGCCACGTTTGTGTATTCGCATGGTGGCGTGACCGATTCGTTCATGATGAAGGGCGGCAGCACCGATGTAATCGCACAGATGGTCGAATTGATCAAAGCCCAAGGCGTTCCCGCTGGCGTCGGTGGACATTCGCTGAATATGCCTATCGCCTGCGAGAAGGACAAGGTCGACGCCGACTTCTACGTAAAAACCTTCCACACGGACCGCTACTGGTCGGCAACGCCGGAGGATGGTCGGAAAGAATATGATTGGATGCGACGGAATTCGGCCGACCACGACGCGAACAACGATAGCATGTGGTGCAACAACCCCGAGGAAACGGCGGCCTTTATGGAAACGGTCGAGAAGCCTTGGGTCGCGTTCAAGGTAATGGCGGCCGGGGCGGTCAATCCGCGAATTGCGTTCTCCTATGCTTATCGTCACGGAGCCGACTTCATCATCGCCGGGATGTTCGACTTCCAAGTCGAGACCGACGTGAAACTCGCCATCGACGCATTGCCGAAAGTCGCCAACCGCAAACGACCCTGGCGAGCCTAACCCGAATCTCGCACGACGATCGCGCATTGGCGCACGATCAGATCGTTTGACCACAGGGCCGCTGAAATGCTAGCGGCGCGCGGGGTAGCCGTTATCTGTTGTTGCATGTTTTCAGTTGAGGTCAGGCTTCATGCTCTGGTAGTTAGGGTGTCAGTCCATTGAACTTCTCTATGACTCGCTTGCCTGGGTTGCTCCTTTTGCGCATTCATCGAGTTGTGGCCTTACGATTGGTAGGAAACCTCTGCGTTCGGCGCGCACACCAAGCGGACCAAGCGTTTCACGTCGGTGACCGTACAGGCCATCAACTCTTGAATCAGAGCTTTCCAGCGGCCGCGGTAACGAGCATGACGCCCGCCGTGGCAGTTCATCACTTCCCCCAGCTTTCGTTCTACTTTCATGTGCTCGCGACGTACCGCCGCATACGCCTCTGTGGTCGCCTTGTCTCGTGCCGTCTGATACTCAACTTGGTAGTCTGTCTTGCGGACCGTTCGCCCAAACGCCTTTTGCGGAGTCTCCTTCAGGCAGCTGTCCATCAGCGGGCACGCCCGGCAAACCGACGCGTCGAAGCGGCAGACGGTCGTATGTTTCTTGTTGTCTCGTTGGCGGTACTTCGAGGCTTGGCCGGCCGGACAGATCAGTTGACCTTGCTCCACATCTTCCTCAAAGTCTCTCGGTTTGAAGAGTCTGGTTTCCGATTCTTTCCCGGGAGGTACATAAGCATCCAGGTCCAAATCGTGGAAATTGTCCCAAACAACCGCCTGCAAGGCTTTCCGCAGATAATGGTCTTTGGGGCCGACGACCCGATAGACCTGCAAATCAAATTCGGGGAGAGATGACGGAACGGGATCGCACAACATCAGCCCAACCTCCGTGGCCATCGAGGTACGGTAGGTTCCAATTTGTACGCACGTTCCATACATTATTCGCATCCGTCCCAAGGGGGCCATCGATCAAACAAGGGCTTCTTCAGCGGCTTCCCAGCGGCCCAGCGGTTAAACGAGTCGCCTGTTAGACTGTTTCGCAACCAGTGAACCGTAGAGATATCCATGAACAAATACCTGTACCGCTACTTAATCGTATTCACTCTTCTAAACGCGTCCTCCGGATATGCGAAGTCGGAATTAGCCAGCGAAATCATCCGGACAACTGGCGTCAACGGAGGGCTTGTCGTACACGTCGGATGCGGCAACGGGATACTCACGGGCGACTTGCGAGTCAGGGACGGCTACATCGTGCAAGGATTGGACACGGATCCAATCAACGTGGAGAGAGCCCGCCGGCAGATACAATCGTTGGGCGTCTACGGAAAAGTGACTATTGAGAGGTTTGATGGCGAACACTTGCCATACACCGACAATCTAGTGAACTTGTTGGTGGCAAGTGGCAAGTGTCGCGTGGCAAGGGAAGAGATCGTCAGGGTGCTAGCGCCCGGTGGTGTGGCTGTAACTCTTGACTCTCGACACTCGATACAGGAGTCTTTCCGCAAACCGTGGCCAGAAGGCATCGACGAATGGACGCACTATCTGCACGGGCCTGACAACAACGCGGTCGCTAACGACACGGTTGTGGGTCCGCCTCGACACGTGCAATGGCTCGCAAACCCACGATGGACTCGCAGCCATCACAAACTGGCGAGTATCAGTTCGATTGTGACGGCGAAAGGCAAGTTGTTCTACATCATCGACGAAGCCACCGCAGCGAACATCAACGTGCCCGGCAAATGGTCGATCGTGGCTCGCGATGCCTTCAGCGGTGTCAAGCTCTGGTCAAAGCCGATGGACGCGTGGACATGGCATACCATCCGTTTCCGATCGGGACCGCCACAGGTTACGAGGTTACTGGTCGTATCCGGCGATCGTCTGTACGCACCGCTCGGTCTGAATTCGCCGATTTCCGTGATGGATACCGGGACGGGAAAGACGTTGAAGACGTTCGGGAATACCGAGGGTGCCGAGGAGATGATCCTTGTCAACGGATTGCTGCTGGTGTTGAAGGGTTCCCCCGTGGCCGAGCATGCCGTGGGACATGCAGCTTTCAAGCAACGGTTTGGACTACCAAACACAAAGACGGTTGTCGCCGTTGACTGCGAAACCGGTGATAAGTTGTGGGAGTGGTCCGATCCCGATGCAAAGCCAAAACCGGAGACACTCGGAGCAGATGGTGGGAAAGTGTTCCTCCAAGTGGGCGAGGGTGTCGTTTGCCTTGACCAGAAGTCGGGCAAAGAGCTGTGGACCTATGGAGAACGCGGTAAGAAAGAAGGAAGGAAAGGCGTCACGTACGGCAAGAACACGCTGGTCGCCACGGACGGCGTGGTCCTATGCAAGCTGTCCGATCAACTGACGGCGTTGTCTGCTGAAAATGGGGAGAAGCTGTGGGAGTGCAAAGCCGGTGGCGGCTTCCACGCGCCGCTGGATATCTTCGTGATCGACGGTCTTGTCTGGCAGGGGCTTCACGTTAGCGATTCAGTATCGCCTCCGCCTGTGTTGGACTTCAACGAAGGCCGGGACCTGCACACGGGTGAAGTCAAGGAGCGAAACGCCGTCGCAGTCGACCTACAGACCTCGGGGCATCACCATCGCTGCTATCGCGAGAAAGCCACGGGCAGATACATCATTACCGGCAAGCGAGGCATCGAAATGATGGACTTGGCTGGCGATAGCCATTCCCGCAACAACTGGGTCCGCGGCGCATGCCAATACGGAATCCTGCCCGCCAACGGAATCATGTATGCCCCGCCGCATGCATGCGGCTGCTACATGGAATCGAAGCTGTGGGGGTTCTGGGCGTTGGCAAGCGAGAACTCGAAAATCGGAAATCGGGAATCGGAAGTCCAAACCAGAGACCGTCTCGAGAGAGGCCCCGCGTACGAGAATCTATCCAACCTACAGCCTACGGCCTCCAGTCTCCAGCCTTCATCCTGGCCCATGTTCCGGCACGATCCGCTTCGCAGTGGGATCGCCAGCACGACGGTGCCAGCGAAGCTACAGCAGGCGTGGAAGGCAAACATTGGCGGTCGGCTGACGCAACCGGTGATCGCTGGCGGGAAGGTGGTTCTGTCTGCCGTGGACGAGAACACGGTGTATGCCTTGGATGCGGCCGATGGCAAGGTGCTCTGGACCTATGTCGCAGGCGGACGCGTGGATTCGCCGCCGACGATCTACAAAGGGATGGTCCTTTTTGGCAGCGCCGACGGGCGGGTCTATTGCCTGCGGCTGAGTGACGGTGAGTTGGCTTGGCGGTTTCTGGCTGCTCCGGCGGACGTTCGAGTCGTGGCTTTGGAGCAGGTGGAATCCGTCTGGCCGGTGCACGGAAGCGTTTTTGTTCTGGACGGTGTCGCCTACTGCTCCGCCGGCCGGTCCACTTGGCTCGATGGGGGAATCGAACTCTACGGCTTGGATCCGACGACCGGTAAGGTTGTCTATCAGAATCATCTTGAAAGCCGACATCCGAAGCTTCTTGATGGCAAGGATGAGGCGAAGCCGGAACACGAAACGCGGGTAGACCAGAACACGACCGACTACAAGACGTTCCTGCAATCCGACCGAAGCGATGCCTTTTCCATGGCCGAAGGTACGATCTCGGATGTGCTGGTCAGCGACGGCAAGAACGTCTTTTTGCACCAGTTGGGGTTCAACGCCAAGCTGGAAAAGCGGGACCGGCTGACGCGGCACTTGTTCTCGACCTCCAGCCTGCTGGACGACACCGAGAACCACCGATCGCACTGGGTGATGGGAACGGGCGATTTCAGCCGTGTACCGGTCGCCTATTCGTGGATTGCGAACAGGCCCGGTGGCAAACGCAGGCCGACGATCGCCGTGCCGACCGGCGTTATGATGGTCTACGACGAGAATGGGATTTGGGGCGTTCGGCGGCAGGGTGATTCAAACGGGAAGTATTCTCTGTTCAAAAAGGAGAATACGCCGTTCTCGGATGACGACGAGTCTCTGCCCGACTTCCGCAATATCTCCGAGGACCAAGTCGACAAATCGGTGTGGAAGATCAACCTGCCCGTAAGGACGAAAGCCATGCTGAAATCGGGTAACAACCTGTTCCTGGCCACGATGCCCATCGAAATCCCGGCGGACGATCCTCATGCGGCGTACGAGGGCCGAATGGGCGGTGCAATCCGGGTTGCATCGTGCGAAGATGGCAGCACGGTCGCCGAGTATCAACTCGATTCACCCGCCGTCTGGGACGGCATGGCTGCGGCCAACGGCAAGCTGTTCCTGTCGACGTCCGATGGAGCAGTCCTTTGCTTTGGAGAATCGAAATGAAGATCACGGCGTTCACGATCGTTCCGGTCCTCTTGACTACGTGTGCGCTCGGTGTCGGATGCTCACGGGACGATACGGCCGATCCAGAGGTAGCCAAGCCGGCAGAAGACGCGGCGACGGCCCCCGAACCTTCTTTGCTTGATCCGAGTCAATGGGCAGTCGTCAAGGGGAACTCGCGACAGATCCACGAGTCCGTAGCGGAAAACGAAGCATCGCTGGAGAAGGCTCCGCAGGGATTGCTGGCAAAGACGCACAATAAGTTCCAGCGCATCCAACTGTTGCTGCAGGTGGAGTTGTTCGACGACTTCGAGGTGCATTTGCGGGGCATCTCGCCAAGTTCGGAAGAGCTTCAGTCAGCCGGGGTGTCGGACCCAACGCGACAGTCTCCGCTTATCGGGTTCCGTGCGCCGAATGGCCATCCCATGTTTCGCACGCACATCAACGCTCGATGGGACCGGCGAGATGAGTTCGAGGCAACGGTTCGGCGATGCAAAGGAGCACTGTCGATATGGATTGATGACAAGCGGATGGTGCATTTGCCGAAAAACAACATCTCATCAGGTTATGTCTTCTTGGAACTTGGCTCACCCACCCATCTCCATATCACAGACTGCGAGGTGCTGGAGGGAATTGAGCCCGATCCTGCCAAGGACAAGACGCCTGCGGCCTCTGCTCCGTCTTCGTCGATAGCTGGTCCGCCGCCCATGATGGCGCCGCCGATGGGATTCCCCGGACCGATGGCTCCCGGGACCGGCTTTTCTTTTCCGACGCAGGCACCCCCACAGCCTTCGCGTGGTGAACCGTTGAAGTCCAACGGAGATTGGTACGTGCCGAAACTCGGCAACACGCAGTTGGATTCGGTGATCGCTCAGGACGTTCGCTTTGCTGACGACGACCGTGGTTTGAAGGTTACGAAAACCAATGCTTCGGGCAGACTGTGGCTCGTCCGCAAGGTATCGACTCAAGACGATTTCGAGGCCACGGCGTATGTGACCCTGCCGTCAATGCAAACCGTGATGTCCAGCGGCGATCGGCAGAGTATGATTGGCTTCGGTGCATTTCCCGTCCAAGCCGATGCAAATGGCGTCTCGATTCCGTCACCACCGCCGACGCTCACCACTACGCGCGACGTGAGTGTCACATTTCGCCGTGTCAAAGGACGCGTCGAGACGGAGATAGACGGAATCCGTACAGGCAGCCAAGCGGTTCGTATCGATGGCCCCGTGATTCTGGGGTTCCTAATGCAAGGCAGCATTCATTTCTGGATCCGCGATTTTCGGATGTCTGCCAAAGACACGCCAAAGGACGACATATCGCCATCGCGCACGTGGTCGGACAGTTCGGGCGAACGTACGGTCGTTGCGACATTTCTCAGCCTGGACGGTGAAACCATACGTTTTCGCAAAGAGGACGGCACCGAAATCACCGTTCCCCTCAGTTCCCTCAGCGAAGCGGACCAGCAAGTTGCTCGCGAACTCGCGCGGCGTCAGACTGCGGCGGAGTCTGCAAATTCGGACCGCTAATCGACAGCGTGGGAACATCACGCTCTCGGTGAAAAAGCCCTCACGATGGCTTCCCGGGTGCTGGGTTGCGATTCCCCAGTCGAGCGACTAGGCTTACGGCGCGTCCGTGAGCGAGTTACAACCCTCCAAATTCAGGCTTCAGTGAACGCCTGTCATGACTCAAGGAGATAGGATATGGCGAATATGTCGTTGTTTGACTTAACGGGAAAGAAGGCCCTGGTGACTGGCGGGGCGGTTGGCATCGGCCGGGGTTGCGCACTGGCGCTGGCGGAGGCCGGGGCAGATGTGGCGATCGTCGATATGGATGCGGAAACGGGCCCGAAGACGGCCGAGGAGTTGAAGGCCGGCGGTGTCGATTCGCTGTTCGTCAGTTGCGACGTGACAAAGAAGGACCAAGTGCAGGACATGGTCCGCCAAGTGGTCGAGCGGTTTGGCCGTTTGGACATCGGTGTGAACAACGCGGGAATCGGCATTCTTGGGGCTGACGAGGAATTGGAGCAGGCCGACTGGGACAAGGTGATCGACGTGAACCTCACCGGCGCGTATCTGTGCGCTCAGGCCGAGGCACAGCAGTTCCTCCGCCAGGAACCGATCGAGGGTAAGATTGTCAATATCGCCTCGATGTCAGCCACGATCTGTAATTGTAATGCCTCGTACAACGCCTCGAAGGCCGGCGTGGTGCAAATGACCAGAATGCTGGCTGCCGAATGGGGCCGCTTCAACATCAACGTGAACTGTGTCAGCCCCAGCTACTTGCTGACCCCAATGCACGCATCGACGCCGGTCGTGGTGCGCGAGCGGATCCGGGAACTGACGCCACTAGGCTACGTCGAGCGGCCGGAAGACTTGTTTGGGGCGGTGATCTTTCTTGCCGCCGCTGCGTCCAACTACGTCACCGGCCACGACCTGATGGTCGACGGCGGGCACACCCTGAATGCCTGGCTGACGCCGCTGACCCGCGACGTGCCGCCGAGGGTCAGCCCGGAAGAAGAGATAATCCAACTGAAACACGACCTAGACGCACTCGGCTACGAATACGACGCCGATGGCATCAACCCCGACGTTCACCCCGAAGTCGCCGGCGCTTTCAAAGCAGCGTTCGGGCTTGAGGACTAGGTAGGTCGCGTCTCAGACCGGGAGATAGACGATGCAGCTAACTGTCACCGACGTGGCACGCATGATGGATCTAAGCGCGGTGAAAACCGACACGGATCTTGATGCGGTCCAACTACTGGCCGACCATGCGAAACGACTCGACTGTGTTTGCGCTTACGTGCTGCCCTGCTATCTGACACGATTGAAGGAACTATTGGAGGATGCGCCCAGTGTTCTGGTCGGCGCTGCGGTAGGCTTTCCATCCGGCGCTCACGCAACGGCGATCAAGGCGGCCGAGGCACGGCAGTGCGTTGCCGATGGGGCAGGCGAGTTGGACATGGTGATCAACGTCGGCATGCTTCGCAGCGGGCAGTACGACTTCGTCGAACAAGATATCCGAGCAGTGATCGACGCGGCCGATGGTACGCTGGTGAAAGTGATCCTTGAAGCCCATTACCTGACCGACGACCAGATCCGTCGAGGCAGCGAGATCTGTGTCCGCGCAGGTGCCGATTTCGTCAAAACGGGTACCGGCTGGGCTGAAACCGGCGCCACGTTGCGCAACATCGCTTTGATCAAATCGGTTGTCGGCGACGACGCCGGAGTTAAGGCATCGGGCGGCGTTCGCGACCTGGAAACCCTGGTCGAAATGTATCGACTCGGTGCGCGTCGATTTGGAGTCAACATCGAGGCGGGAATTCGGATCCTCGACGAGTGCGCCAGTTTGCCCGGTGCGGCTGTTCAAGTGTGAGGAATCATGACCATTATCGCATACGATCTTGGGACGGGCGGGAACAAGGCATCGCTCTACGACGTGGACGGCCGTTGTCTGGGCGCCGTGTTCGTCCCATATGAAACCACCTATCCGCGAGCCGGTTGGCACGAGCAGCGTCCGATGGATTGGTGGCGCGCGGTGGTCGAGAGTACGAACCAACTGTTGGCCAACGAGAACGTCGACGCCCAGGCGATCGAGTGCCTAGCGATATCGGGCCACAGTCTTGGTTGCGTGCCGCTGGGTGCTGACGGCTCGCTGCTGCGCGAGAGCACGCCGATCTGGTCCGACAAACGTCCAGACGAGCAAGTCGACCGCTTCTTTGAAAAAGTGGACCCAGCCGACTGGTATCGCACAACGGGAAACGGATTCCCGGCGCCACACTACACGGTCTTCAAAATCATGTGGTACCGCGACAGCGAAGCGGAGATGTTCCAGCGGATCGACAAGATCATCGGCACCAAGGACTTCATCAATTTCAAGCTGACGGGCCAAATCAAAACCGATTTCAGCTACGCGTCAGGCAGCGGCGTGTACGACCTTTTGGGCTGGAGCTATTCCAATCGCTTGATCGCCGCCAGTGACTTGCCGCCCGAGTTGTTACCCGAGATTGTCCCCTCGTCCGAGATTCTGGGCGAGCTTCTTCCGGAAGCGGCCGAGCAGTTGGGCTTGCCCAAGAACGTCAAGGTAGCATGCGGCGGTGTAGACAACTCGTGTATGGCTCTGGGAGCCAAGAACATCGCCGAAGGTCGCACGTATGCCTCGCTCGGTTCGTCTTCGTGGATCGCCGTTTCTTCCGAACAGCCGGTTCTGGACGAACAAAGCAAGCCATACGTGTTCACGCACGTCATACCCGGCATGTTCACATCGGCTGTGGGCGTCTTTTCGACCGGAACTTCGCTCAAGTGGGTGCGGGATCAGATGTGCCACAACCTCGAGGCGCAGGCCGAACAGGAAGACAGGGACCCGTATGACGTAATGACTTCGCTGGCCGAGCAGTCACCGGTTGGTGCCAACAAACTGCTGTTCAATCCCAGCATGGCCGGCGGTTCGTCGTTGGACCCCAGCCCGTACATCCGCGGGGCCTTTTTGGGCTTGGATTTAGGGCACACGCAGGCCGACGTGGTTCGAGCGGCTCTGGAAGGGATCGCGTTGAATCTCCGTGTCGTGCTGGACGAACTGCGGCGGCTGTGTAACATTGGCGACGAACTGGTGGCCGTCGGCGGCGGCAGCAAGAGCAGCCTCTGGCGGCAGATCTTCGCCGACGCAATGCAGATTCGCGTGGTCAAGACAAACATCGGCCAGGAGGCCGGTTCGCTCGGCGCCGCCGCGGTTGCGGCCGTGGGTGCCGGACTTTGGGACAATTACGAACGGATCGACGAAGTGCATCAGGTGGAAGCCGTCGCCGAACCGGATGCGGACAATGCAGCCGTATACGACAAGCTGTTGCCGGTCTTTCGGCGAGCGTGCCAAACGCAAGCCGAGTTGGGCGACATGCTGGCGGAGTTGGATTTGTAGAGCTTCAGGCAACGATAGGATTCCGCCTCCCTGTTTCACGTGTCAGGACGAGTTACCGAGATGAAGGCGACTCCCACGATTCGCGGCCGGTGCAGTTCAGCATGGGCGGTCTGTATTCTCATGCTGCCGACCGCCGCCGCTGCTGCGGAAAAGGCCGAGTACTTGGGGCCATCGGTCGTTGTGGCATCGAAGGATACCAAGACTCTCTATGTCGCTAATGCAGACGCGCGGCAGATTGTGTGGGTCGAGCTACCCGGCGGCAAAGTTGCGCGGCGCGTCGATGTACCGGCCGAACCGACCGGCATGGTTCTGAGCCCCGACGGGGCAAAGCTGATCGTTACGTGCGCCGCGCCGAAAAGCACCGTCGTTTTGATTGACACCGTCTCGGGCAAAGTAACCTCGACGATCCCGGCGGGGCATACGGCCGTGAGCCCCGTGATCACGCCTGACGGAAAGCGGCTTTATGCCTGCAACCGATTCGACAACAACGTATCGGTAATTGACTTGGCGACCGGCAAGGAGCAGACGCGCATCAAGATGGTTCGCGAGCCCACTACGGCGGCTGTAACGCCGGACGGGCAATTGGTGTTGGTCGCCAACTTCTTGCCGAATGCAAAGACGGACGCCATTTATGGTCCGCAAGTGGCCGCGATTGTGGCGTTCATCAATACGAAGACGAACGAAGTGACCACGATCGAGTTGCAGAACGGCACTCACAGCCTGCGAAGTATGTGCATCTCGCCCGACGGCAAGTACGCCTACATCACGCACATTCTGTCCAACTTCGATTTGCTCACTTCGCAACTGGACCAGGGATGGATGAACATCAACGCGATCAGCGTTATCGACATCCACAAGCGAAAGTTGGTCAATACCGTCGGATTGGACGAGACGTTTCAGGGCACAGGCAATGTTTGGGGCATCTGCTGCACGGCGGATGGGAAATGGATCTGTGTCAGCCATGCCGGGACGCACCAGTTGAGCATTGTTGACGCCTCGGCCGTGTTGGAAACGCTCGTCCATCTGTACATTTCTCCTTTGGCCGGGGCCATCCCTGACGATCCGCGACTGGCGACCAAGCCACAGCGAAGGGTCGAGTTGCCGGGCAAAGGCCCTCGCGGGTTGGCGGTCGTTGGTTCCAAGGTGTACGTGGCCGAGTATTTCAGCGACACGCTGGCCGTGGTCGACCTCCAGGGCAAGGACGACGACAAGCCCGGGTCGATCGCGTTGGGTCCCAAGCCAGAGTTGACCGTCCGGCGTCAGGGCGAGCTTCTGTTTAACGACGCCACGATCTGCTACCAGCATTGGCAAAGCTGCGCCAGTTGTCATCCAGACGGCCGCAGCGACGCATTGAACTGGGACCTGTTGAACGACGGCGTAGGTAATTTCAAGAACACAAAGAGTCTGATTCTCTCCCACGATACCCCACCGTCGATGTCCGAGGCTGTTCGTCCGACGGCCGAAGCGGCCGTTCGCGCGGGACTGGAACACATCCTGTTCGCCTACCGGCCGGAACACGAATCCGTGGCACTTGACGAGTACGTCAAATCGCTTAAGCCGGTGCCCAGCCCGCATCTGGTGGACGGCAAACTCAGCTCGGCCGCCGAACGGGGTAAGGAGCTGTTTAGAAGCGCCCGTGTAGGCTGCCACCGATGCCATCCGTCATCGCTGTACACCGACCTGAAGATGCACGACGTGGGCACGCGAGGCAAGTACGAGTACAGAGACAAGTACGACACCCCGACGCTGGTCGAAGTCTGGCGCACGGCCCCCTACCTGCACGACGGCCGTTACACAACGATCAAAGAGCTGATCGTCGAAGGCAAACACGTCCTGAGCAACAGCCGTTTCGAATCGCTCAGCGAGCAGGACATCAACGATCTCGTTGAATTCGTGTTGTCCCTGTGACAGGCGGTCCTACCGGTCTTCAATCACCACACGGAAGCCGACGTTGAAGGCGGGGTGGTATGGTTCGAAGGACAAGCGGAAGGCAGAACGGCAGCGTTTGGGGCGATCGTACCAGGAGCCGCCGCGGACGACGCGCCGGTCTTGGGCCGACGGGTCATTCCGGCCGTCGTTTTCGTCGTAAGGATAAGATCGGAATGCTGTACGCGTCCATTCACAGACGTTGCCGTGCATGTCGTGAAGGCCCCAGGGATTGGCCCCGTAGCGTCCCGCGTCGGTCGATACGAATCCGCCGTCATTGAATCGCTCGTCTTTGGGCACCCAGTCGTCGTACCTGTTGGGTTCGGTCACCAGACGCACGTGCACGTAAGTGTCCAGTGCGAACTCTTGCAGCTTGGCGTCGCCCAAGTTCGCCAGTTTCGTGAAATCGGTGTCCGAACCGCCGTACCAGAACGGCGTGTCCGTGCCCGCGCGGCAGGCGTATTCCCATTGGGCCTCGGTGGGCAGGTTGCACTGGAGCCCCGTTCGCTTGCTGAGCCAGCGGCAGAATGCCATGGCCTTTTTCCACGTCACACGCACCACTGGCTGACGAGGCTGGTTCACCGGATATCCGTGAATGCCGAACTGGTATCCGTGCATCGGCTCGACTTCGCTGTCGTGTGTCGCATCAAACGTTGCCAATTGCTCGTTGGTGATCTCGCAGCGACTCATCCAATACGGCTTTTCGATTTTCACGACTGTCCGTGGCCACTCGTCCGGATGACCGTCGGCGTCGCCCATGACAAACTGACCTGCAGGAATCCGTACCAATTCCAGTTTCAGCCCTTCATCTAAGTCGATGGTCTTCTGCCAGTCGCCGCTATCCGTCTGACGGCGTCGCGCTTCGGCGGAACTGAACGGCCAGTTGGGACAGTCGACTAGCTGCTGGGCAAGTTCGGATGCGGACTTGGGTACGATGGGCTCGATATCCACAGTGCGTATTTGCGGAATGTCTTCGGGGTTCTCGGTCATGCCGGTGAAACGCTCTCGCATTGTGCGGGCGCGCTGGTTGACGTCTCGCACCGCCGCTTCGCCCACGATCTCGGTCCAGGTCCCGTGATACGGTGCGTTCAGGTCGATCCAGGTGACCAGCCGGTCCCGGGCTTCCGCGTCGAGTTCCACGCCGTGGTGTCCTTTGCGGAGCATCTGCATCAACTCGGTGGCGTCGGCATGGAATTCCATCGGTGCAAGCAGCCGGATGTTGCTTTCGATGCCGGGCCGGCGCACGAAGCGATGCAATTCGACGTACGAATCAGAGAATTTGCCGCCCACCTTCGCATTGACGTGGCCGGCGATTTTCGAATTCCAGTCCGTGATGATCTTCATACCGCGCAGGTCGGCTAACTGTCGGCCGTCGTCCAGGGGCTGGCCTCCGTGACAGCCGGCGCAGTGTTTGTCCAGGACGGGTTGTACTTCGCGCTGAAAACTGAACCCGCGGACGGGACCGTGCCAATTCGCGATCTCCGATGGCTTGCGTCGAGCAGCAATCGTCTCTCGGTTGACCGTAACCGAATTCTGTTGCTCGTGACAACCGACACAGGAAAGTACCTCGCCAGGCATTGCCGTGAACCAACTGCGCATCAGTTGGAGCGATTGGCCGTTCTCGTCCAAAGGCTGTACGGCAACCGGCGTATAGGCCGGCACGCGGAACAACGCCGAACCGTCCGGCTCGACGGGCACGGTACCCAATACTCGCTTGACGTCCCACGGCCCATCCATGCCCACGGCCCCCAGCAGTCCACCCATACCGCGGTAGCTAAAGTGATAGGTAACCAGCCTTAGCCGTTTGACCGTGCCGCGCGGTATACCCTTCAGGCCGCCGCCAAGGTAGATGTCGTTCAGATAGACGAGCGCGTCCTTGCGTTTCAGATCGACCTTGTCCGCGATGACCGGCGGTTGCGAAGTTTTGCGCAGCGGGACCGGCTCGAACATCGCGTATCCGGGCTCCTCGCACAGCAGCAGCATGTTGTCGAACACATCGACCAAGTAGATACCCCAGAACGATTGCGGCGTGGGCTTGGCCGTGACCAGGAAATGCTTCTCGCTTAACGGATAAGGGTGCAGGAACTGGGGCCAGATGCCGTCGGCCAGGTTGTCTTTGATGATCGGCTCGACCTTCTTGTCCCAACCGGGAACCTCCTGTACCACGCCGTCGGCTTCGTGCCGGCCCAGAGCCGGATCGAGGATCAGCAAACGTCCCGAACGCTTCATGCCGTGATGACCGGTCGCGATGCCGACAACCTTCGTGGGATGATCCGGTACGGGGCGAGCGTAGAAGAACGAGTTCACGAAAAAAGAATTGCTGCCGTAGTATTCCATCTGCCCTGTGCCGTCCGGGTTCATGTGGAACAGGATTCGCGAGTTCGAATGCGGCAGATCCGAGTATTCCCAACGCAGATACAGAATGCGGCCATTGTTCAAGACCGTAGGACACCAGTTGTGTTCCTGATCCACCGTCAACTGGCGGATCGAACCGTCGTGATCCAGCAGGTACGCATTGGTAACGTGCGAACCACCGTAAACACAAGGCACGCCGATGAAGGGAGCGGTGGACGTGAACAGAATCCGCCCGTCGGGCAAGTAGCATGCGTCGTAATTGTCTACGTCGGGTTCATGGATCAGAGGCAGCTCGCGCAGGCCGGAACCGTCAACATCCATCTCGAACACCTGCCAACGTCCGTTCGATCCGGGCATGGAAAACAGCATCCGGTCGGCGTCGAAGTGCAGATCCACGTCGCCGACGAACCGGCCGCCGTCGGGTTCAAAGAACGTCGTCACTTCGCCGTCAGGGTGCACTGGCGACAGAACGGCGATCTGATTGTCGAACCCAGTGGTGGGCAAGCTGGAGTTGCTCTGCCAATTGGCCGGCAGCCCCAGGTTGCCGACGCCGCGCCGCACCAACAGCAACCGGTCGAAATCCACCAGTGGATTCGCCAGCAAAGCCTCCAGTTTCAAGTCCTCGAACTGTTTGGCAATCTCGTCAAGCTGCTTCAATTGGTCGCGGTCGAAGGTGCGTTTGTCTGCAGACTCGCCTTCGGCGGAATGCTTGCCAACCACCGCGTCGTGAGCTTTCTCCAGAGCCGCCAGTCGATCTAGATACTGGGTACCGTCCGGATAGCGGGCCTCGAACGTTTGGATCAGATCGCGAACGGCCATTTCCAGAGCTCGCCATTGGTTGGCAGAAACGCCGGGCGCCGCTTTGGACGCGATGCTCACACGGCGAAGCACGATCTCCTGCCATTTTTCCTTGTCGGTCAGGTAACTGAGGATGTTTCCCGTCAGCCGTTCGAGGTTCTCGCGGTGAGCGTTGTTGGCCAAGGCATAGTTGGGCGCTCGCCAGCCGAGGACGATCACTCGGCCTTTGCCGAATTCGTACTCGGCCAACGGATTCTCGGAACTCGCGTTGGCACGCGCCAGCAGCATGCCACGCGTCGGGCCGCCCGAACCGAGGAAGTCCGCGTAGGCCGGCCAACCGCCGTTGGTGAGCGGAATCAGTGTGTTACCCTGGAAAATGCCCTCGAAGGCGAGCCCCGCGAAAATGGGATGGTCTCTACGTTCTGCGATCAGTTTCGCCTGATAACCGTCGCTGCCGCCAGCCCCGATCCGCGGCCGAACCGGCTCGATCCCCATCGAGTGAATCATGGCCAGCGCCGCGCCGGAAAGGTATAGCCCACCACCTTCGTCGACGTACTCGCGAAGTGCGCGAACCGTCTTGGGGCGCCACGCCGGTCCGCTTTGCGCGGGCGTGTCGCCTTGATGGTGCCAGACCGCTCGGAATTGGTCCAACGTGACTGGCTGACCCTGCTGGTTGACGAACTTGCCATCCTCGGCCGGTAGCACCAGCGCGGCTTTGGCAAGCTGCTCGGCCAACTGCCAAGCCGCCTTGGCCTCCGGGCCGAACTTGTCGACTGACGCCTCCGGAGCCAGAAAGGCAAAGCCAGGCTCGGCAGCCTGTGTGTGGCTCGCCGACATCCCTGCTATCACGAGACTGGATAGAATTGGCACCAACGTGATCGTTGCTGCTCGACCAATGCCAAGGCTCATGGCGATACCTCCATATCGTCGTAGCTTACCAATTGTCGAAGTTGATCGTTCCACGGCTGTCGCCAAGCGGGATCGCTTTCGCGCCGACGATAGATTCCGGTTTTTCCAGCACGCGATCAAGTTGCAGTAGCGCGTACAGCAAATAGCCGACGCCGTCTACGGACGAGTAGAACGGTTTGGCCGGGTGTCCTCGCAACAGCCCTTTGTAGTACAGCCTGGAAACGGCCTCTCTCGCCATTCGTCGCGCGTCGTTCAAGTATGACTGCTGGCCGGTTAGTGCGTAAAGGTGGATGAACAGCGAAATCGTGCGTCCGTACATGTCGGCAAACGTTCCATGCGGGGCAAACAGTCCGGCGTAACGCTCGTACCACGCGTTTTCGGCCAGGCAACCTTCCGATGGCGGACAGCGGCGAATCCAGTCTGCCCAACGAACTGCCGCATCGAGCAGTTTTCGGTCGTCCGTTACTTGGTAGGCGTAGGCATACGCCTGGGCAGTGTAGATGGGAAACTCGTACCCAAGTTGATAGGGCTCCCACAAGTCGACATGGCCCCTGGGTTCATATTGCGCGTAACCGCCTTGAACGCGAGGTCCCTGCACCGGCTTGCCGTCCAGCGTCAACGAGCCCCAAAAACGCTTGGTCGACGGATCGTAGCCGTAGCGATCGTAAGCGGCAAGATACGCCACCGCCTGGTCGCGAAACGCTTCCGCGTCTGTCAGTTCGTAGCTTTTCAGAAGGTAATAGCAGAGCAAGCCGGTAACCGACGTATCCAAATGGCCGCCGTCGAATCGTATCTTGCCGGCGTTCGGGCGATTGGGGATCAGGTTCGTTCGCCGGTTGCGACTCTGCCAAAGGTAGTTGGCAATCAGCTCGGCTCTTTCCAGCCACACAGGGTGATTCGTCTTGGCGTACAGGAAACTGAAGGCATAGATGAATTCGGCCCCGCTCATAGCGAAATCACATCCGCGGCGGCCATCGCCGTGACGATTGAACTCGCCGGTCGTTTTGTCGATGATGTGCCATTCCCAAATGGCCTCCAACTCGCGTCTCGTCGCCTTTTCGTCGACTCGCCACAGCCGCTCCCATCGCGGCAAATTGACGTGAATCTCATGGGAATTCCCGTGCGAGCCGCTCATCTCGTCGGCGAACACGTCGTAGAATCGGTGCCAGCCCCACCAGAAGAAGCCCTTATCGTCGACCATTCTTGTGACGCAGCCCAGATACCGGTCAGCAAACGCCGAATACTTCCGATTCTCGGTGAGCTGGGACAGCAGGTAAAACACTTCGACCGTCGATTGATCGACCAGCAAATCCGAGCCGCGCGGTTTCCAGAAGCAAGGCCGCCACTGACCACGCCAGTGCGCCGTCTGCTCAGGCGGCGATTCGGGACACGATCGAGAGCGAACGTCCAGAATCGTGACCAGGACCGGCTTATGGTGATCGCCATACCGATCTGTGCCGTATTCCATCAGCAAATCCAGACATTCAGTCACGTAGTTGGCGTAGGGCTTCTTCTCGATATCCTCCTCGGAAATCCCACTATCTAATACGACAATCCCCTCATCGCCTAATTCAACCGTCGATTTCTCGCCCGGCAACTCCGCAGCGAGTATCGGCGTTGCAGCCGCGAAGGCAAGCATCGCAAGTTCAGTCAGTACTTCTCTTGAAGACATGCTTCCGGTTTCCTTGTCAGCACAAGGGCAGGCGAACTTTGGCCGCAATCTGTTGAAACACGTGGGTTTATTGTATCCTGCGATGGTTCGAGATCCAAAGGACTTTCGACACGCTTTGTTGCAGGGGCCTTGTGCATGCGACCTACCCTACGATTCTTAAGCGACGATCTTGTGCAGCGGATCGTCGCCGAGGCGATCGATGTTCTTTGCACGTTGGGGATCGAAATAGACCATCGGCAGACTCTATCGGCGCTGTCGGACCAAGGTGCAGAGATTGATATGAAGCGGCAACGTGCGACCCTGACGCAGGAGATCGTTGACGGTGCCTTACGTTCGGCACCTGCCTCTTTCAGGCTCTATGACGTCAGCGGGAACGAAACGCACGACTTCTGCGACAACTCGGTTTACTTCACGCCGGGTTCTTCTGCGCTGCACGTGCTGGATTTTCAGACAAAGCAGGTGCGTTCTCCTTCCACCAAGGACTATGTGGAGCATGTCAAGGTAGTCAGCCAACTTGCGCATATCGCCTCGCAGAGCACCGCCATGATCCCGGCGGACGTCCCGGTAGAGATTTCCGACAGTTATCGTCTGTATTTGAGCCTTCTGCATTGCGAAAAACCTGTGGTAACCGGAGCGTTCTCGATCGAAGCATTCGAAGCCATGAAGGATCTCCAGATGGCTGTTCGGGGTACGGCCGAGGCCCTTCGTGAAAAACCGCTGGCGATCTTCTCCTGCTGTCCCACTTCGCCCCTTCAGTGGAACGAGGTCACTTGCCAGAACGTGGTTGATTGTGCTCGCCATTCGATTCCCATCGAGTTGGTTGCCATGCCTCTTTCCGGGCTCGTCGCGCCGGTTACGCTGACCGGAACACTCATTCAGCACACGGCGGAATCGCTCAGCGGCTTGGTCATCAGCCAAATGATCAATCCGGGCACACCGGTGCTGTACGGAGGCTCGCCGGCCATCTTTGATGTCCGCTACGAAACGACTCCCATGGGCGCCATCGAAACGATGATGATCGCGTGTGCCTACAACGAGATCGGAAAGCACCTGGGGCTGCCAACCCAGGCATACATCTCCATCAGTGACAGCAAGCGCCTGGATGCACAGGCGGGCCTGGAAACCGGCATGGGTGCGGTTTTGGGCGCCCTGTCCGGTATCAACAGCATATCCGGGCCGGGGATGATTGACTTCGAGAACTGTCAAAGCCTGGAAAAGCTGGTCCTGGACAACGAAGTGTGCGGGATGGCGTTGCGGCTCGTCCAAGGCATCGAACCAAAAGACGACTTTCCGGCGATCGGGATACTTCAGGAACTGATGGAACAGAGCCATCTGCTCATCTCGGAGCACACCCGACGGTACCTGAACGACGAGATCTTCTTCCCTGGCCCCGTGATCGACCGCGCCAACAGAACGCGTTGGGAGCAAGAGGGCGCGACGTCCTTGGAGGAACGGGCGCACCGTCAGGTGGAGCAGTTGCTGGAGAGCTACGAACCTTCAACGCTCGCCGAACATACCCGCAACGAATTGACTGATAGGATGCAACACGAGGCACGCCGCTACGGACTCAATTATCTGCCGGCGCCATAGTAGACCGCGAACAGCCTGACCATCTAGCAGACGACTACTTGGAGCGGCATAATCTAGTATTAGCAGATTTCCGGAGAACCGGGGGCATTCACCGATTGTCCGGCAAACCAAGTAAGAACGCGTCACACAAAGGAACACATCATGACCAACGGGACGCCCGAAACCGAAAAGCTGACAATGTCAAACACCAAAAAGGAGATGCTGGACGCCTACAACCGGCTGCTGAAGCAACTCAAGGAAAAACGCCGCGCCGAAATGAAACCGGCGGAGACGGCGGCGGAGAAGAAGAAGACCGAGGCCAAAGGGGTCGCCGATTCACTGTCTACCGAAGGCATCGGCAAGCAGATCGGCGTCTTGAAGTCGGAAATAGGCAAGTCGCTGAACGACCTGGCCGACCGGCTTGAAACTGAAATGTCGAAGTACACGCAGGTGAAGAAGGCTGTCGAGGATGCAGAAGCGGAATTGGCCGAGATTTACGAGATCGAAAAGTCCGCTTCGAGCCTGGCCGCCCTGCTGGAAGCTCAGAAGGAGAAACGCGACGAATACGAAACCGAGATGCAGGCAACCCGAGAGCAATTCGAGAGCGAGATGAGCACGCAGCGGGAAGCTTGGAAGAACGAAAAGACGCAATACGAAGCGATGATGAAAGAACATAACGACGCCGAGAAGAAGAAACGCGAAAGGGAAAAGGAAGAATTCAAGTATCAGTTTGAACGCGACAAACAGTTGACTCTCGAACAGTTCGAACATGACAAGGCCAAGCTGGAACGAGAGATTCAACTCAAGAGAGAAGAAATGGAGGCGGATCTTTCCGAACGCGAGCAGGTGGTGGCCGCGGCCGAGGCCGAATTGCAGCAACTGCGGGAGAAAGTCGAGCGATCCTCCGGCGAGCTGGAGAATGCCGTGGCCGAAGCGGTCAAGGCGACCTCCGAGCGATTGGAACGCGACAGCAAGACCAGTATCGAGCTGCTTCAGAAGGAGTTCGGCGGCGAACGAAACGTACTGAACTCGCGCATTGAATCGCTCCAGGAAACGGTGCAGAAACAAGCGGAACAGATCGCCAAGTTCTCGCAGCAGTTGGAGCATTCGTACCGCCAAGTGCAGGACATCGCCGTGAAAGCCATCGAAGGCCCGTCAACCTCACGGTCGGTGACGTCTCCGCAGTCGGCGGGAACGTCCGACCTGCCACCGCGGCCCGCGCCGAGTGACGGTTAGATAGAACCGTCGTTAACCGATTTCACCATGTGACTGCCAATGTCCAGCTAATTCGTTGCCGTCCTGAATTCGTTGGCCGCATCTCTGTTCCAGCGAATTCGGGGCGGCAACGAATACGTCCCTTTCCGATATCAGAGGAGCAAGACGATGTGGCGAAAACCGTTGGTTGGGCTCGTTTGTTTGGTCAACATCGTTTGGGTATCACCGGATGCGAGCGGGCAAAAGGGCCTCTTGGGACATTGGCGATTCGAAGAAGGCCAGGGCGATTTGGCCGTCGACAGCTCGGGGAACGAGAACGACGGAGACATCTGGAATGCCGATTGGGTCAAGGGCCGGTTCGGCACCGCTCTGGCATTTGATGGGCAAGGGGCATACGTGTCGATTCCCGAAATCACTGGTCTGGACGGTTCGGACGAGATGACCGTCGAGGCTTGGGTGTGGTGGGAAGGCACAGGGAAGTACCCCAACATCATTTCCGGCGGAACGTGGAGTCCGGGAGGATTCCTCATGTTCGTGAACGACAATCAGTGCACGTTCCGGATGGGACGGCCGGGATTCTCGGCATCGAACAACCGTGAGCAGTGGCGTGAAATCAGCTCACAATTGCTGGCACCGTTTGCGATGGGCCAGTGGTATCATTTGGCGGCCACGTTCAAGCGGCCGGTCATCAAAACCTACGTCAACGGCCGGCCGGTCGGTTCGGCCAACTGGGACTACCCCGTCGGCCACAAAGGCGATCTGGTCATCGGCAAGTGGGGCGGTGCTGTCAGCCACAAGGGACTGATCGACGAGGTACGAGTTTTCAACCGCGCGTTAGAGGCTGACGAGATAGCATCCGTTTTCAAGGAGCAGTCAACCGGAAGGTCTGCGACACCGCAAGGCGAAAAGGCTTACGAGAAAATCCCGCGGGCATCGCAACTGGCTACGGCTGTAGCGACCTTCGAGAACGAGTTCGCGAAACTTGCCATCGGTCCGCGTGGCCGCTGCACAGCCCTGCTGGACAAGAGCACGGGCGAGGATCGAATCCTCCGGACTACGCCCTTGGTCTGGATCAAACAGGGTGACAAAACGTACAGGCGAGCCAAGTGTTCGTTTGAGGACGGCAAGCTAGTTCTGCGGTTCGACAAAGCCGAGACCACGGTGGTCGTCGGTGTGACGACGAAACCGAAATACTTCGTATTTCGTGTCGAGTCGGTTGACAATCGAGAAGTGGACGAAGTGACCTTTGTGGATCTGAACCTAAACTCCTGCGAGCATGTTCACACAATGTCCGGGCTGGCTGCGGATGATCGCTTCGGCGTGTGCCTGCGAACGCTGAATCTCGAGACCTACGTCCACGTCAGAGGGAACCCGCCGGTCCTGACGGCCAAGGCGTTCGAGGAACATGGATTTGAAGGAGCCGGCGCGGCCCTGGTGGCATGCCCAACGCCGCAAATGAAGTCTGTCGTACAGGATGTCGTCCGCAACGAGGGGCTTCCCTACTCGGCGCTCGGCGGTCCGTTTGCTCAAGATGCCCCAGAGAATCGCGGCTCGTACGTGTTTGCTCGCGTATCAGGGAAAAATGTCGATCAGTGGATCGAATTGGCGCGACGTGGCGGTATCCAGTACATCCACATGTCGGGCTGGGGAAAGAGTCTGGGGCATTACGAGCCTCGTGAGGATCTTTTCCCCAACGGTCTCGACGGAATGAAAGCGGTGGCTGACCGATTGCACGAAGCGGGCCTGAAGGTCGGCATCCACACGTTGACCGGTTGCATCAGCCCATACGATTCATGGGTGACCCCGATACCCGATGCTCGTCTCGCTACGGATGGCACGTTCACGTTGACGGCGGACCTGGACGAGCAGGACGTCGAGGTCCCAACCGCCGAGCCGCCGGGCAACTATCCAACCGTCTGGGCCTACTCCAGCCGCGGCAACTGCATCCGCATCGACGACGAACTGATCCAATATTCGGTTATCGCGAACGAGACGCCCTACGGTTTCCTGAAGTGCAAACGCGGTGCGTTCGGCACCAAGGTGGCCGCGCACAAGAAAGGGGCGCCCGTCCATCACATGATCGCTCGATACGGTTGTTTCATCCCGGACGAGCATTCGACGCTGGTTGATGAAGTGGCCGAGCGAATCGCCAACGTCTACAACACTTGCGGCCTCGACCAGATCTATATGGACGGTGCGGAGGCCATGCGGGGATGGTACGGCATTGCTCGGATGCGGCACGCGATCTACACCAGGCTCAAACGCCCGGCGCTGGTCGAGGCCAGTTGTTGGGGCCATCACTCGTGGCCCTTTCATTCACGCGTTGGAGCGTGGGACCATCCCAAGTGGGGCTTGAAGCGTTTTGCGGACGACCATTTGGCAGCGGTCCAGCAGTATCGCAACGCGTGCCTGCTGGAGGCTCAACTTGGCTGGTGGGTCATCCTCGGTCCGGCTCGCGATTGGGACATGGAGATGCCGGACGAAATCGAGTATCTGTGTGCCAAGGCCCTTGCCCACGACGTGCCGTTGTCGTTCCAAAACGTCTCCGCATCGGGCCCGCCGCAAAACGCACGGCAGAACGAATTCTTCACCACGATCGGACGTTACGAACAACTACGGCTGGCCAACTACTTTGCCGATTCGGTCAAGGAAAGACTGCGCGAAGAGCGACGGGAGTGCCGTTTGGCGCAAGCCGAGAATGGCGACTGGCAACTGGTGCCCACGGATTACGACCAACATAAGGTGACCGGCTTGAATGACGATACAGGCACGTGGACGGCGACGAATCGCTTTGGCGCCCAACCGGTCAGGCTGCGCATCCACGCGCTCTACTCGGCGTTTCCGTACGACGACGAGCGAAGTATGGTCCTGACCGATTTCTCGGAGAATAGCGAGTTCGCACCTGCGGGCACTGCGCCTCGAGTCAGTTGTACGGTTCGGCGCGGGGCTCCCGCGACTTCTGAGGCCTCCGGTCGGCCGAGTGGCTCGGTCGGGAGACCGGCCACAACCTCGGGAAGACTGGCCACAACTCTGGGGCGACCTGCCACATCGCTGTGCTTCACGGCAACGAACCAAGGGGATTCTCCGGTCGGTGCGTGGGCCAGGGCTGTCAAGCAGTTCGATCCCGTCGTCGACATGACGCCGTACGACGCGATTGGCCTTTGGGTACACGGCGACGGCAAAGGTGCTCTGCTTAATCTGCAGCTTACAAACCTGCCCGAGTATTTCCGCACGCTTGACGATCATCACATCAAGTTGGATTTCAAGGGTTGGCGATATTTCGAGCTACTGTTGCGCGAGCGGGATGCTGCCGCGTACCACGACTACAAGTGGCCGTACGGCGCCCACTGTGTACTCCACCGGTCGCCGCTGGTGCGTCATGCTGTCAACAAGCTGACGTTCTACCTGAACGACCTGCCCCCCAATGACGAAGTGACCTGTCATCTCGGTGCCATCAGCGCACTCCGAACGCGAAAGGTTGTCCTACAGAATCCGACGATCGAGATCGGCGGAAAGCGGCTGGTCTTTCCTATTGACCTGGAAAGCGGCATGTACATCGAGTTCGAATCGCCCGACGACTGCCGCTTGTACGACGAGCGTGGCAACTTGATTCGATTCTTGGAGCCTCAGGGTGACGTGCCGATGCTAACGGCGAACGAAAACAAGGTCACGTTCACCTGCACGGCCCCGGAGGGTTTCCGGTCACGTGCGGAGGTTACCGTGATCACGTACGGAGAACCACTGCGCGATCGAACGCCAAAGGACAAGATCGACTGGTCGCTCCTGCGCCGGGAATATGAACAACCGCGCACAATCTGTGCTCTCGATGGGCACCAGAATGAATGGCAAGTGATTTCCCGATCTGATGTAGAGAAGGCGGACTTGGAGATCGAACTGAGCGTCGAGAAAGTGAGCGACAACATGGCCGCATACAACGCGTCTACGGCGGTCACGCTCGAAAGCTTCGACGAACCGGATGCGTCCGACCAGCCAGCGACATACGCGTACGATTCGCGGCACATCACTGGCGGCTGCCATTCTGGCGTCACACAGAAACTCAGCCGTTCGTCCGACAACGTGAAGTTTGGCAAGACAAGTGCCTGTTACACCGCGATCAGCTCACGCGACGACAACGGCGGCTGGTCGGTCAAGAGCAAACGATTCAAGGAGCCGATCGATCTGTCCGGCTTCGCCGCCATCGGTTTCTGGCTGCACGGCGACGCGAACGGCCAGTCGTTCAAGCTTCAATTGCGAGACGCTGAGGGCGGTTGGCAGGACAACTACACACGAGTCGACTTCAACGGTTGGCGATACTGCCAGTTCGACCTGGGCGGGCCGAATCTGAAAGATGCCGATAAGATCGACGGCTTGAATATCTACTACAACGGCATCCCCGCGGGCAAAACCGTGACGTGCTATGTGGATGAAATCCGGGTGTTGCGCGAGGCGGAGCCGCTGCGCAATCCTGCCCTGACAATTGCCGGGCAACGCGTCCAGTTTCCCGTGGCGATGAACGCGGGCGACCGGCTGGTGCTGAAAGGTGTCGGCGACTGCAGACTTCACGGCAAGGCGGGCACTGTAGAGGAAGTGAAACTAGACGGATTAACACCGAGACTCAGCCCCGGGCCGAATCCCGTCGTTTTCTCGTTGCCCACTTCACAACCGCCCGAGTTCCGCGTCACGGTGTCGTTCGTGAAAGTGTACCCATAACCATGGCCGCGCCGGAATGTCTGTTTAACGAAGACAGGATAGACCAGCCGCAAGAGACCCTAACCGGACCATGGCAAGATTCCGTAACAAACTGAAAGAGGACGTGCTCGCGTTGGCGTTGCCCGAGGGACGGGTTGTCGGTTCGGAGGGACATGCGAAGGCACGGGGGTACATCCTTGGCCGAATGGAGCAGCTAAAGCTGTCGCCGTACAAAGGCGAGAGTTACGAGTTGCCATACACCTGGGACGGTGAGGATTTCGTCAATCTGATTGGCGTGATTCGCGGCAACGACCCATCAGCCAAGCCGGTTCTGATCGGTGCTCATTACGACAGTGTGATTGCCGCACCATGTGCGGACGACAACGCGTCGGCCGTGGCAATCGCACTTTCTGCAGCAGAGATTCTGTCCACAAAAAAACGGGAACGCGACGTGATTATCGCGATCTTCGATGCCGAGGAACCGTGGCACTTCCAGAGCCCTGCGATGGGCAGTATCCGGTTCTACGAGGATCACCTAGCTGAGGAGGGAGTGCATGCGGCGATCGTCATGGACCTAATGGGACACGATGTCGTTGTTCCTATCGAGTATTTGGACTCGGTACCGTGGTTTGGCCGTCTCGGGCGACTGTTTCCGAAAGTGGGTTCGGAGGACGTAGCATTGCCCGGAGTGCGAGATTTGATGTTCATGACCGGAGCGGAGAGCCATCCGGCATTGGCCCAGATGGTCGAATCAGTGCGTGTCCCACGACGGCTTCGTTTGATCGCTACTTTGAATGAGTACGTGGGGGACATGAGCGATCATGGCGTGTTTCGTGTCAATGGTGTGCCGTACCTGTTTCTGTCGTGTGGGCGGTGGCGGCACTATCACGCCGACACGGATACGCCGGAGAAGCTGAACTACACCAAGATGGAACGCATGATGCGGTACCTGGTTGCACTGACCGAATCCGTTGCAGGAGAAGAACTATTGCCACATGACGGCGGTCCCGCGGATACGTCCGCGTTTGAGATTCGGCACATAAGAAAGGCGTGTGGCTTGCTGTTTCCTCTGGTGCTGAGACTACTGGGGGCTAAGAAACTCAAGACGCGATCGGACATCGACGAGATTGCGGCAAGGCTGCTGAACACGGGGCTGTGACGGCCTCAGAAACTCGGTTGCGGCCGAGTTGCAGGCATGGCAACGAGCATCCCGCTAGGGACAAGCAACGCGCACATTCCTTTCAGTCATCGTCCTCGGAGCCTATTCCGGTACATGTACGCGGCTTCGCCCGGCGTCCGTCGCCGCCTACAGAGCTTTGACGGTGGTTTCGAGGGCCTTGAAACTCCGCCGCCCGATTTGTCACGCCTTGGATGGGCAGGCGCGGCGACTGCGCGACGCGGCAATTTCCTCCTTCAGCATCACCGCCAGCGCGGCCGTGTCACAGGGTTTGGTCAAATAGCGGTTCGCCCCAACCGTTTCGCTTAAGACACCCAGGTTGTCCCTGATGATGCGGTCTTGGGCACCCGTCAGAAAGTACGTCGGCAGGTCCGCGTCGCCCACGACCTGGCGAATGTACTCGCATACGGCAAAGCCATCCATGCCCGGCATCTGTACGTCCAGTAGGACTGCATCGACCTTCTGGGTCTTGACAATGTCAATCGCCTGTTCGCCGTTGGCGGCAGTGAGGACTTTGAATCCGGCCCGTGTCAGACGCGTCATCAAGCCGAATCGTACGCTTTCATCATCATCGGTGACCAAGACAGTGGGTTTGTCGTCGTTCATCGTTTGTTTCCTATCGGAGTTTGAATAGCATTTGGTGCCGTAGTACCGCCTTCCGGTTCAGTCTGAGCCAAAACACGCAGTGGCTCCTTGACGAAGCCTACGCGGAAGTTGCGCAACCTTTGAACAAAGGTCGGCGTCACCTCGTAGCCACGCGCCACCAGCAGGACGTCGTCTCTGGTTCGTACGTCTTCGGCAAGGACCATGCCTACTTTTAATCCCCGCACGCGGATCTCCGTGACTTCCACGCGGTCCGCCAATGTGCCTTTGATCTGGCCGAGCGCCTGCAGGATCGTTGGATCGTACCTGCCCTCGCGACCGAGCATGGTGTCGAGGGCGCGTCGTGGGTCGATGTCGGCGGACTCCAGTTCGTCGAATTCTACCGCGATCCTCAGTATCCTGGCGCCAAGGGGTACTTCCTTGTTGCCATTTCCAGCCTCAAACGGCATGCCCTGTTTGGCCAGGATCTCGCGAACCGGTTCCAGGCGAGGGATGTTGGCCAGCAGCTCTTCGGTCATGCCGGGTATTCGCGAGACCATGGCCTTCTCGTCCTTGCTCAGATCGTGACCATAGTAGTATTTTTCCGCCGTCTCCTCGGGAAGGGAGATGGATCCCAGTTGCGACAGCATAGCGGACATTTCCACCTGCCAGCGGTTCTGCATGCCGAGCGCTTCTGCGAGTTCGCTGGCGGTTTTCTTGATCCTTGTGGACCGGCCGAACGCCATCGGGTTGGTCATCGAGAGAATGTCAGTGAGCGTCTTGATGCTGCCATGCAGCGTCTGTTCGAGCAGGACTCGCTCGGAGGTGACAAGGCGGTGCTGCTCGGCGGCTGCATCAAAGGCACTTCGCAGTTGGTCCGGCGGGCACGGTTTGGTCAAGAAACGAAAGATCCGGCCCTCGTTTACCGCCGCGATGGCCGAGTTGAATTCGGCATGGCCAGTGAGCAGCATGCGAGTCGTGTCTGGCGCCACCTCGCGCACTTGGCTCAGGAAAGCAGCGCCGTCCATCGCGGGCATTCGCATGTCGGACAACACGACCGCAAACGGTCCTTGCTTGGCAAGCTCCTCCAGACCGGCCTGTCCACTCGTCGCAGTCACCACCCGATACGCGCGTCGGAGGTGCAACGCCAAGCCTTCCAGGACGTGTGGTTCGTCGTCCACACACAGCACTTTTAGGCGGCCCATAATCCGTCTTTCTTCGTGTTCAGTCTTGTGTTGGTGTTGGCCTTCATTGACGATTTTGATCAGTACTTTCTGTCATCAGTTCTTGTGCACGCTCTCGCCATGCGGGGAGATTCTCCGTGAGACCTAGCGAGTCGACGTACGCCTGGTCCAGCGTTGTATGGCACTGTTCCGTACCCGCTGTACCCGAAGACGTTTGTTCGTGAATAAGCGCGTCCGCGATATGCGCCGCGGCCAGGACCCCGAATTCGTTGGCGTCCACACGAGTCGGCTCGTGATGATTGGCGACGGCTTCCATAATCGGGTACGGCAGCCCCCATAGGCCCAAGAGATAGCCTCCTACCTCGGCATGGGTTACACCGCTGACGAACATCTCTGCGCTGTACAT